>JAPPKR010000062.1 GCA_028819835.1 bacterium
GGGAGTTGGTCACTTCCCTGGAGTTCTTCAGCCTCTGGGCGGACCTCCAGTCGGTGCGGGTGGGCGGAAGCGGCGAGCCGGAAACCGGCCGGGTGGAGGTGGAAACCCGGGTCCTGACCACACCTCGAGCTGTAGCGGGTCTTCCGGACCTCGACCCCCTGGTGGTGGAATTGATCAAGGATGAGCACTTTGAGGGGTTGGCGGTGAGAGAGGGGGAGAACCGGGTGGCCCTGGTGCCCGAGGATCTGCTGGCCTGCATGGAGCAGGTACTGGCTGATCCCCAACGTCGCAAGGTAACCCACGACGCCAAGCCTCTCATCCGGTGGCTCGGAGCGCGGGGTGTGGCGTTGCGGGGTCTGGAATTCGACACGGCCCTGGCCGCCTACGTGATCAATCCCGCCACCGGCCGCTACCAACTCGACGAGTTGGCCGAGCGAATGATCGGCATGCCGCTCACCGAAGACCTCGCGGAGGAAGACACTCCCACCCAGGGAAGCCTGGCGTTCGACCCCCGCCCCCGGTTCGATCAGATCGGTTTGAGGGCCGAGGCCATCTCCAGGCTGATCCGACCGCTCCGCTCCGAACTGGAGGAGCGGGAGGAGATGGAGCTCTTCATGGATGTGGAGTTGCCCCTGGTGGGGGTGCTGGCCGAGATGGAGGACGCGGGGATCGGGGTGGACCGGGAGTACCTCCTGGAACTGAGCGGGAAACTGAGAGCGGACATCGCAGGGCTGGAACAGCGCATCTACGGATTGGCCGGGGGAGCGTTCAACGTGAACTCCACCTTGCAGTTGCGGGAAGTCCTGTTCGGAAAGCTGGGCCTTCCCGTGTTGAAGAAAACCGCCACCGGGAAGCCTTCCACCGATGCCTCGGTCCTGGGCAAACTGGATCACCCCCTGGTGGATTTGCTTCTGGAGTTCCGGCAGTTGGAGAAGATCCGCTCGGCCCATGTGGACGGGTATCTCTCCCTCATAGGCGCCGACGGGCGGATCCACACCCGGTTCAACCAGATGGGCACCTCCACCGGTCGGGTCTCATCGGAGAACCCCAACCTGCAGACCATACCGATCCGCACCGAGGTGGGGAGGACGGTGAGAAGAGCCTTCGTGGCCGGCCCGGAGCAGGTGTTGCTGGTGGCCGACTACTCCCAGATCGAGTTGCGGGTGCTATCCCATTTCAGCCGCGATCCGGGTCTGCTGGAGGCGTTCCTGTCCGACGTCGACATTCACACCGCCACCGCCGCCCGGGTCTTCGAGGTGGACGTATCGGATGTCACCGCCGACATGCGGAGGCGGGCCAAGACCATTAACTTCGGACTGCTGTACGGGATGGAGGCATTCGGGCTCTCCCAGCGACTGGACATCTCCCGGGAGGAAGCGGCCGAGCACATAGACGCGTACTTCTCCCAGTTCCCCGCCGTGAAGTCCTTCATGGACGGCATGGTGCTCGAGGCCAGGCGGAACGGGTACACCACCACGCTGTTCAAGCGTCGCCGCTACCTGCCTGAACTCCGGAGCGACAATTTCCGGATCCGGCAGATGGGGGAGCGGATGGCGCTCAACGCTCCCGTTCAGGGGACGGCCGCGGACATCATCAAGAAGGCGATGATCGTTCTCGCCTCCCGACTCGGACAGGTGAGTCCTTCGTGCAGCCTCCTTCTGCAGATCCACGACGAACTGGTCATTGAGACACCCGAGGATGACCTCGAGGATGTGGCGGCGCTCACCGTGGAGGTGATGGAGGGCGTGGCGGAACTGGCGATTCCCCTGAAGGTGGATGTAGCCTCCGGACGCAACCTTGCGGAATGCAAGAGCTAGGCAATTTGCGGAGTGCGCTTGGGTGTGCCAAACTTAGGCGGAGTCCGACTGCCATCTGTGCTTGCTTGGACGAAATAACATCTACCCCTTTCCCCATCCCTATTCCTACATGAGCGACGAACAAATAAACCTGCCCGTCGGCGAGACGGCGGCGCCGGCTTCATCCAAGACCGCGACATTACAGGAGGAGCCACCGGCAGGAGACCCCGGTGCGGAAACCGTCGAGACCCCGGAGCAGAGCGACGGCGTCGCAGGGGAGGTCGAGGCGACCGTCGACGGGGCTGCAGGGGATACGGGGGAGATCGAGGCTCCCGAGGCTGCGGTGGCCGCAGCGGAGCGGCAGGAGACCGAAGCCCCCCAAGCCGCGGGAGAATCGGAGGATGCAGACACTCCCGAGGCCTCGGAGGCAGGCGGCGAGACAACCGCATCCGAGGGGCCCACGGTCGATGAAGCCGAAGCCAGCCGATTGGACGATGAGGCCATATTCGAGCAGGCCCTGGGCCGGGACATAAGGGTCTTCAAGGAAAACGAACTGGTGGAAGGCACGGTGGTCAGCGTGGACATCGAGGGGGCCCTGGTCGACATCGGCTTCAAGTCGGAGGCCCTGATTCCCGCCAACGAGTTGTCCATCAAGAAGAACGTCGATCCCCGAGACATCGTTTCGGTGGGAGACCAGGTGGAAGGGGTGGTGCTCACCCGTGAGGATGAGAACGGCCGCCCGATTCTCTCCAAGAAGCGGGCCCAGTACAAACGGGCCTGGACGAAGGTGGAAGAAGTACACAGGGAGAGCAAGTCGGTCAAGGGGACGGTCATCGAAGTCGTCAAGGGAGGCCTGATCGTGGACATCGGCCTCCGGGGTTTCCTTCCGGCCTCGCTGGTGGGCCTGCGCAGGGTGTGCAACCTTCATCCCTTCGTCGACACCGAGATCGAGGCCAAGGTGATCGAGTTGGACCGTCAGCGTAACAACGTGGTGCTCTCCCGGCGCGCCTTCTTGGAGGAGGAGCAGGCCGAAGAGCGCGACTCCTTTATGAACCTCCTGGTGGAGGGAGAGACCCGCGAGGGCACGGTCTCCTCGGTCGTGCCTTTCGGTGCTTTCGTGGACCTGGGCAAGATGGACGGACTGGTGCATGTCTCCGAACTTGCCTGGACTCACATCAGCCATCCCTCCGAAGTGGTGGAGGTAG
>JAPPKR010000037.1 GCA_028819835.1 bacterium
CGCGGGTGGACACGTAGTCCGCCCCCGTGGGGCGGGTCAGGAACAGCGACCCCTCCTGGGTGAGGCGCAGCGGCGCCACGGGAGGAACCGGCCCGCTGGCGTTCCCGAAGGTGATCATCATCCCCCGGGGCCGAAGCACCGAGAGCCCCCGGTCGAAGGTGGCCGCCCCCACCCCGTCATAGACCACGTCGATCGGGCGGGGACCGGCGATCTCCTCCACGGCGTCCCCGAAGTCGGTCTCCCGGTACAGGATGACATGGTCGGCGCCCGCACTCTCGGCCAGCCGGGCTTTCTCGGCACTCCCCACCGTGGTGAACACCTCCGCCCCGCGTCGTTTGGCCAACTGGATAAGGAGCAGCCCCACTCCCCCCGCCCCGGCGTGCACCAGCGCCCGGTCTCCCTCCGAGAGCGGGAAGGTGTCGTTGGCCAGGAAGTGGGCGGTTATACCCTGCAGCAACAAACCGGCCGCCGACTCGATCTCCACACCCGGAGGCACCGGGACCATCCTCTCCGCCGGCCCCACCACCTGCTCGGCATAGGAGCCCAGGCAGGTGCTCCACGCCACCCGGTCCCCCACTTCGACCCCCTCCGCCCCCTCCCCCAGTTCCCGGACCACCCCCGCGCCCTCCAACCCGGGAGTGAAGGGGAGTTCCACCGGATAGAGGCCGGTCCGGTGATAGGTGTCGATGTAGTTCACTCCCGCGGCCAGCACGGTGACCAGCGCCTCTCCGGGACCCGGGCGGGGATCGGGAACCGGGCTCCACTCCATGTGGCCGGGGCCGCCGTAGTCCTCCACCCTTATTGCCTGCATCCGACCTCCATGTTCGGTGTTTCAAGTTTATCCCAGGGGTGGTGACGAGAAGCGTTCGAAAGGAGGGCCACCCCGTCTAAGCTGGTAAACATGCCGAGAGTACGTCTTTTCGCGGGCCTGCGGGAGGCGGCGCGCACCTCGGAGTTGGAGATCGAGGGCGCCACGGTGGGCGAGGTGCTGGAAGCCGCTTCATCCCGGTTCGGAACGCAGTTCGCCGAGGGCCTGGCCACCGCCAAGATATGGCGCAACGGGGAAGAAGTGGACACCGTTGCACCGGTCGGCCCCGAAGACGAGATCGCGCTCCTCCCTCCCGTCTCGGGCGGTTCCATAGCCTTGGGAAGAGAACTGGGCTCGGGAGGCGCCGCCACCCTGGTGGTGGTGGCCGCGCTGGTACTGGGCAACTTGGTGGGGGAACAGGATCTGTGGACGCCGATCCTGGCGGCGATGGTGGGACTGTGGACCTTCGACGTGGTCGGAGCCGCATCGGAACGGGGACACGACCTGGCGATCGGATCCCTCCTGGCGGGCCAGATCGCAGCCATGGCGCTCATCCACCTGCTGGGCCCCTCCGCCTTGCTGCCCGCCCTGGCGATGGGAGTGATTTTCCCCCTGGGCGCGGCGACGTTCGTGCCCCGGCGCCGCCACCTCACCTCCCTGGGCATAGCGGCCGGTGTGGGGGCGCTGAGTTGCGGCGCCCTGGCGTCCCTGATGCTGGCCAGAACGGTGTTCGAGCCGGGTGGTCGCACCGTCGGATTCTTCCTGCTGGTGGTAATAGGCACCATCATCCTGGCGGAGGCCGTTCGGCGGATGCGGTCCAACCGGTTGCTGAACCGCCAGAACACCGTGGTGATCGGAGTGGTGGCCCTGTCGATCATCGGAGCGGTGCTGTGGGGGTTCTCCGTCACGGACTTCCTCCTGATCGGCTTCGGACTCTCCGCCGCCTATCTGGCCGGGGAGGGCTTCGGCACGGTGCTTCGTTCCGGGCGGCTCTGGTCGAGTCCCCTGCCCGGCATCCTGTCGAGCCTGGACGGACCTCTCTGCGCCGGATTGGCGTTTTTTGCCCTGCTCACCTTGATTCTCTGAAGGCGCCCCACCATTAGCGGGGCGAAACCTTTAACCTATCCGACATGGGAAGATCGGAGCGCATTCCAGCCGTTCTGGTCCTGGTGCTGATACTCATGGGAACCGGTGGAACGCTGTTCTCCGTGGCGCAGGAGGAGGATGAGGAACAGGCGCCGGCTGAAATAGAGAGGAGTGAGGTGGATGAGGCGTGTGCAGCTTCCCGCGGGCAGTTGGCCGTGTACGAAGGCGCATTGGATCTCTTCCATGAGGCGACCGCCGAGTGGGACATCGTACTGGAGGACATCGAAATCGCCCGGGGGCGCGCCGACGTGGCGGAATCGTTGGCGGCCCGCAAAGCGGAAGAGGTCGAAGTGCTGCGCGCCGACCTGGAGGAGGCCGCCATCCAGATCTACATGCAGCAGGGCGTTCTGGCCCTGACGCCCTTCCTGGGGGAGACCCCCGGTGACCTGATAGTCGGCCGGCACTACCTGGAGACCGGCACCGAGACGAAGGTGGCCGACATCAACAACTACCTCAGCTCCCAGCGAGACCTGAACCTCCACCGCGAGGAAATCGCCGCCCTCGAGGCCGAACTGTTGGAGTTGGAAGACCAGAACCAGAACTGGGCGAGACAGTTGGCGCTGGCGACCGCCGACCAGCACGCCGCCTGGGAGGACCTTGACGACGAATGCCAGGACCTGGTCAGAGAATGGGAGGCGCAGGAGGCGCGCAAGAGGGCCGAGGAGGCCCGCCGCAGAGCAGAGGAGGCGGCGCGGAGAGCGGCGGAGAGGGCAGCCGAGGCGCGGCGCCGCGAGCAGGCCCGCATCCAGGCCGCGGCTCTCGCCTCACGCCAGGGCCAGGGGATCGGCCCGATACCCGGGCTGGTGTGCCCCTTCCCGGGATCGGCGTTCGTGGACTCCTGGGGGGCGCCCCGCTCGGGAGGGAGGAGCCACCGGGGGGTCGACATGTTCGGCCCCAGGGATGCTCCCCTCTACGCAACGGCAAGCGGGGAGATCACGATAACCAACGGCGGCCTGGGAGGAAGGGGCCTTTGGATTCACTCCGACACCGGGGTTGCCTACTACTACGCTCATCTGAGCGGATGGGCGGTCAGCGAAGGAGACCGCGTGTCTGCCGGCCAGGTGGTCGGGTACAACGGCTCCACCGGCAACGCTTGGGGGGGCCTCCCCCACCTTCACCTTCAACTCCATCCCACCGGGAGGGAGGGTCCCGCCTACAACCCCTATCCGACCATCCGGGCAGCCTGCTGAGCGATGCGCATACATCAAGACTGGAACACCGACGGGTTCGACTATCCCACCGTTGATGATCATCTGGGTCCTTTTCCCGGCCGGGGTTTCCTGCGGTCCGTGACCCCGGAGGTGGAGTTGGTGGAGGGAGACGACGCCCTGCTGGCGCTGGAGCGGGCGGAGGAGGGCACTGTCCGGATGGCCGGTCGCTCTTCCCTGACCGACTACCACAGCCCCAGGGGCTCCCGGGTCCCCGCCCTGGTGGCCGAGTGGTGGCGACGCCGGGAGCCGGGAACCAAGCTCGAATGGGACTCCCTTCCCCGCCGCGCCGCCGGAGTGGTGGAGGAGGGACTGGCCCTGGCCGGCGCCGACCCGGTGACCGGCCAGACCGCGGTGACCGCCGTGCTGCACCTGCCCGCCACCTACACCGAGTACCTGCAGATGGTGGGCAAGAAGGAGCGCCACGAGATTAGGCGCAAGGCCAGACGCTATCACCGGGAGGTTGGGGAGGCGGTCATCCGGACCGAGCACGACCCGGGGTGGGGATTCGAGGAGTTCGTGAGGCTTCACAGGTTGGCGGCGGGGGCCAAGGGCCGGTTCATGGACGACCAGACCGAGGCCATGTTCCGCCGCCTGGCGGATCTTCCCGGATGGAGAGTCGACCTGGTGGCCGACCAGGCGGGTGAGGCAGCCGCCTGCGTGTTCGGCTACTCGGACGCGGATTCCTACTACCTGTACAACTCCTCTTTCGATCCGGCCTATTCGGCGTCCTCTCCCGGAGTGGTCCTCCTGTCCTCGATGATCGAGAAGGCGGTGAGCGAGGGCCTCTCCCGCTTCGACTTCCTGAAGGGCGACGAGACCTACAAGCGGCGCCTGGGCGCCGTCCACCGACCTCTCTACACGGTGAGTTGTCGAAAGTGATCGCCCGGGTCGCCTTCATCTCCATGCACACATCGCCGCTCCGGAACCCCGGAGAGGGAGATGCGGGAGGCATGAACGTCTACCTCAATGAGCTCTCCACCACGATGGCGGCCCAGAACGTGGCGGTGGACGTGTTCACCCGACGGGACCATCTCAGGCTGCCGGAGACGGTGACGGTGGCGCCCGGCTACCGGGTGCATCACCTGCAGGCTGGACCTCCCTGCGCTCTCCCGATCGAATGGCAGGCGCCGCACCTGGAAGAGTTCAGCCAGGCGCTCCTCGAGCGTCTTGAAGCCGGTACGGCCCGGCCCGACCTGGTGCACAGCCACTACTGGCTCTCGGGATGGGCGGCGCTGGAAGTAAAGGAGAGGCTGGGCATCCCCATGGCCAACTCCTTCCACACCCTGGGCAGGGTGAAGGACGCCACCCGGCGGGCGGACCAGTCCCCCACCCACCCGGTGCGGATCGCCACGGAGGAGACCCTGATCTCCAGCGCAGACTGCGTGGTGGCGTCCACTCCCTTCGAGGCGGACGACCTCATGGACCACTACGGAGCGGACCCCACCAAGCTTTGCATCTCCCCTCCGGGAGTGAACCGGACCCACTTCAAGCCGGGGGACCAGGCCGAAGCCCGGAGGAGGTTGGGCCTGGGGGCGGGACCCCTGGCGTTGTTCGTGGGGAGGATCCAGGCCCTCAAGGGACCGGACGTGGCCCTGGCGGCGGTGAAGACGGTCCGCGAGCGCATACCGGATCTCCGTCTGCTGGTGGTGGGGGGGCCGAGCGGACCCGAGGGGAAGCGGGAGATGGAGGCGTTGCGCGCCGCGGCGGCCGGACTCGGCCAGGGGGCGGTCCGGTTCTATTCGCCGGTCCCCCACGACCGGCTCGGCGACTTCTACCGCGCCGCCGATGTGCTGGTGGCGCCCTCCCGCAGCGAGTCCTTCGGCTTGGCGGTGGCCGAGGCGCAGGCCTGCGGGCTGCCGGTGGTGGCCGCCCGGAGAGGTGGGCTGATGTACGTGGTGGAGGACGGAGGTTCCGGCTGGCTGGTGGACGGATGGGAGCCGGAGGGATACGCCCTCGCCATAACCAAGGTGCTGGAGGACGAGGAGTTACGGGCCGGCATGTCGGCCCGCGGGGTGGAATGGGCCCGCCAGTACTCCTGGCAGGCAACCTCCGAGCGCCTGCTGGAACTCTACCGGAGCGTGCTTTTCCACCAATGACGGACCTCTCGGGCACCCTGACGCAGGCCATCTCCGCCTGGGTGGCGGACCCTGAGAGCGACGTGGAGTACTCCGAGGAGGTGGAGGGCCGGTGGGCGGTGAGGATGCGCCAGAGTGTCCGATCGGCCACCACCGTTTGGTGGACCGTGGGCGACCGGAGCATCATCGCCGAGGCCTACGTGCTGCCCGCCCCTCCCGCCAACCAGGCCGAGGTGTACCGGCTCTGTCTTCTGCGCAACCATCGTCTGTGGCGATGCCACTTCGCCCTGGACCGGGAAGGAGCAGTGGTGCTGACCGGCCGGTTGGCCGCCTCGGAGGTGAGCCCGGAGACACTGGACCTGCTGCTGGGAGAGATCTACGAAGCAGTGGAACTCAGCTTCCGGCCCATGGCGATGATGGCCTTCCGGAGGCAGTGATCCGCGGAAACTCCACCAGAACCGCGAAAAGAAGGGTCCGCGGAGACTTGAAGGTTCCTGCTGACCGTGCCAATCCTCGTTAGGCACCTGGAGGAGGGCAGAGCTCTCGGAGCCTCACCAATAGGGAAGGCGGGATGGCTTCGAAGCTCTCCCCCGTCCGGGTAGCGAGAGGATGGGGCCTGCGCCCGCTTGTAGCCTTAGGTGCCTGCCTTCAGGGGTGTTTGGACGAACGGGACATCATGAGTCTTCCCATCAGCTTTCTCTCAGATTTCGGAACTGACGACGAGTTCGTGGGGGTAGTCCACGGCGTGATGGCTCGGATCGCGCCGGAGTCGCGGGTGATAGACGTCAACCATCGCATCCCGGCCGGCAATGTACGGGCCGGGGCGCTGTCGCTGCTGCGGGCCGTGCAGTACCTGCCACCCGGGGTGGTCCTGGCGGTTGTGGACCCGGGGGTGGGGACCGACCGGAGAGCCCTGGCGGTCGAGACCGCGGAGATCACCTTCGTGGGTCCCGACAACGGCCTGTTGTCGCCGGCCGTGGCGATGATGGGCGGCGCCCGGAGGATGGTCGCCCTGGAAAACCCCGACTACCGTCTCCCGTCGGTGGGACAGACCTTCTGGGGACGGGACGTCTTCGCACCGGCGGCCGCGGCCCTGGCCGCGGGGGAAGCCGACCTTTCGGAACTGGGACCGCCGGTCGGCCCCGAGGAGGTGACGCCCCTCCTCCTGCCCCTTCCGGAGTTGAGCGCCGGCAGGGTGAGCGGGGAGGCGTGGTGGGTGGACGCCTTCGGGAACGTCCAGACCAACATCGCCCCCCACGACCTGCAGGCCGCCGGCCTGGATGACTGCCCGGAACTGTCGGTGCGCATCGGCGCGTCGGCCTACCGGATAGGTGTGGCGAGGGCCTACGCCGAGGTGGAGAGGGGAGAACTCCTGGTCCATGTCGACTCGGCGGGGCTCATGGCGCTGGCGATGCGGGAAGGGCGGGCCTGCGACCGGCTTTCGCTGTCCGAACGCATGTCGGTGGTCATGGAGAGACCACAAGACCCCACAATTGCACCACCGCCGCCGCCACGATGATCAGCGCCAGGGCGATGATGGCTATTGCCGTGCCGGGCCGCACTCAGTCACTCCCATGGGCCTCCCAGCATATCGGACCGTAAATGGTCGGCAGGCGACGCTACCTGGTCTTCTACACCCGACCCGAGTGCCACCTGTGCGCGGAGGCGGCGCCCCGGGTGCGGCGGGCGGCTCTCTTCTGGGGCCTGGCCCTCCAGGAGGTGAACATCGACCGCCAGCCCGACATGGCGGTCGACTACGGTCTGCGCATCCCGGTGGTGGAGGACCCGGCGGGACGGGTGCTGGCCGAGGGAGAGATCGGGACCCTGGCGCTGTGGAGAGCGGCGTTCCGGGTGCGGTTCGGGCGGTCCGGCAGGTAGGCGCGAGCCGTATCAGTGGTCGGCGGCGGCCTCGTCAGCCGCCTCTTCCTCCGGTCCGGCCTCCTCGGGGGCGGGCTCCTCGGGGGCGGGCTCATCTTCTCCCTCGACCAGCCCGCACTCGATCAGGGTCTGGTCGGGATCGGCGCCGCCGAAGCGGATCCGCTCGAACGCCACCACGGCGGCGATCTCCTCGGCGGTGTTGCTGGTCGCGAATCCGGGCATGAATCCTCCCCCGCCCACGGTTGCGGCCAGGTCCCCGTAGGTGTCTATCCCGGCCTCCTGGAAACCGCCGGTGGCCAGCGTCACCCACTCGATGTGGTCGGGACAACTGGAGAAAGTGGCGAGCACGGTGGCCATCGCCGGGCCCACGCCCCCCTCGCCGTTGGCGCCGTGACAGCCCGCGCAGGTCTCGAAGACCGCCTCCCCCACCGCCAGGATGTTCCCCGTTGTGTCCACGGCGCGTCCGGTGAACTCGCTCCCGTCGCAGTTGACCACCGTGGAGTCGAGCCGGTTGACGGCCAGTTGCACTCCTCCCTCCACACATCCCGCCCGGGCCGAGTTCCCGGCCAGGTACAGCAGCCCGATCACCGGGATGACCAGAAAGAGGGCGGCCAGCCAGCGGGGAAGGGTGGATGAGGTCCTCTCGGTCAAGCGGGCGGTGGGCACCGACACCACCACCGGGAAGGAGACCGCCTCCTTGGTGGTCACCTCCGACGGAGGAGGTAGAGGCGCCGCCACCGGCGCCGGCGTGGCGGCCGGAACGGGCGCAGGCGCGGACGGAGCGGTCGGCGCGGGCGAGGGGTCGGGCGCCGAGGCCGTGACAGGCGACGGCTCGGGGGCTGGAGCGGGCGCAGGGTCGGGGGCCGGAGCCGGGGCCGGGGCGGATGCGGAGGGCGAGGGTGAGGCGCCGCCGCCCGCCCAGGCAGCCAGGACCTCCTCGACCGGGACGCCGTCCGCTTCGGCCCGGGCCTCGGCGGAACGCTGCACCAGGATCTCCGGTGCGCCCAACACCTCCGCGGCTCTCGCCAGGTTCTCACTCATCGGGTCCGCTCCCGGTCAGGACTCGGGACTCCGACAGGTAGGCCACCAACGAGTCCATCCAGTCGCCTCCATAGGTGAGGTGGCCTCCCTCTCCGGAGAGGGTCGCCTCGATCTCGGTCGGGGACATCCGACTCCCCACATTGGCCAGGTCGGGACCGTAGCGCTGGCGGCCGATCACCTGGTTGGTATCCGACAGCGTCACTCCACCCACCCCGGCCAGGGCGGCGAGTTGAGCGTCGGCGACCACCGGGCGGACCATCTGGGTGTGGCAGCCGGCGCATCCCTCCTTCAGGTAGACCTCCTGGCCCCGCAAAGCGGTTGCAGTGTAGGGGATTTCGGAATGCACGGCCCCCCGACCCGTGCCGGAAAAGGCGGGAAGCACCAGGGTGACGACCAGGCAGAGGACCAGAAGGGTGGTGGCCCCCAGCAGGTACCGGAAGGGCCGGTCGACCCGGCCGGTGAGCACCGGTGGAGGGCCGTCGGCCATCAAGGTTGCGGCAGGCGCCACGGGCGCAGCGGGTGCGGGAGCCGCTGGAGCGGGAGCCGAGGAGGGCGCGGGAACCGCCGGCGCGGCCGGGGAGGGCGGTGGCGCGGCGGGGGCAGGGGACGGCGCAGACGCGGCCGGTTCGGGCGGCGGAGGCGGGGCAGCCGGCGCAGGCGCCGGAGCGGGAGCCGAGGAAGGCGCGGGAACCGAGCCGCCTCCGGCCCAGGCTTGGAGAACCTCGTCGACCGAGACCCCGTCGGCTGCTGCCCGGGCCTCGGCGGAGCGCTGCACCAACTCGGCGGGCGCGCCCACCACTTGGGCGGCGGCCTCGAGAAACTCGCTCATTCCTCTTCCCCCGTCTCGGACGGATCCTCTTCCTCTTCCTCGGAGGACCCGTCGGCCGGGACCAGGGTGAAGACCTCCTGGGTGGCGGGGCGCCCGGAGGTGAAGGTCCGCAGAACGGCCAGGCAGAATGAGAACTGGCCCAGAAGGGTTACCAGCCCCGACAGAATCGACAATCCCAGAAGCAACGAGGCCAGTCCCACCAGGTCCCCCCAGCCTTCCCCGGTCGGGCTGATCCCGCCGAATGACCCTCCCGCCCAACCGTAGCCGGCGACCAGGCCCGCCCCCACCAGCAGGGCGGACGTCAACCCCACCCCCCAAAAGGTGAGGCGCAGGTGCAGCCGGGCCAATCCCTGGCTCGCCAGGATCCGGCCGGTGATGGAGGGGAGCGCCTGGTACGACCAGGCCGCCACCAGAAGCCCTCCTGTCCCGAACAGGGTGGCGTACAGGACCCCGTCCCAGAAGGGGGTAAGCCCCACCACCGCCGCCGCGGAGCGGACCGTGCCGAAGCTGGTCAGGGCGGCGGTGAACAATGCGAAGAAGGCGCCGCCCAGGGCGGCGGCCACCACCGGGCGGTCGTGTCTCTCCGCCCACACCTCCTCGGTGGTCAGAGAGAGGTTGGCGGCGTTTGCCAGGGCCGAGACGGGCAGCGCCAGCGTCATCAGGAAGGCCACGGCCTCCAGCCAATCGGGGACCGGGCCGAAAACCAACGGGCCTGCGCCTCCCCACGCCGAGGCGAACGCCAGCGACCAGAAGCCCACCCTTGCCAATTGCCGGCTGGCGAGAGGGTTTCCCGTCTCCTTCACCAGCGCGTAGTAGGCCAGGCCGATGCCCATCCCCACCACCCACAGGTTGGATAGGCCGAACAGAGACACCGACTCGGACATGGCGCCCCCCATCGCCGAGGGAGGGGGAACGGCCCCCACCAGGTAGAGAAGCGGCAGCCAGACCACCCCGGCCAGGGCGTACCACAGTGAGACAAAGATGTTGGGCTCCTGTCGATGGCGGACCGTGGAGACGGTCACCGCCATGGGCGCCAACAGGGTGGCCAGGAGCGGCAGGGAGACCCACCATGGAAGGGAGAACGGACCCGTCCCGTCCCCTCCGCCCAGGAGCACCACCAGCGCTCCGACCACGGTCACCCCGGCGGTTGCGGCCCCGCCCGCCAGGGCCAGGGCCTCGCCGCGCATCCGGACCCCGGTGAGCCGGGGCAGGATGTAGTAGACCCCGCCGGCCATGGACAGGGTGAGCCACCCGATCACGGCCAGCAAGAGAGCAATGGGACGGATGCGCCCGTAAGAGAAGGGCCCGGTCAGGGTCCCCGGGAAGCGCAGTTCCACCATCCCGGCCACCCACACGATCCCGGCCGCCGCCAGGAAGGCGGTGGAGGCGATGATGTGCCACTTGGCGGCCGTGTCAGCGGCCAGCCCATCCGACCATGCGGCGTAGCGGCCGACTCGACTAATCGGGCTTGCGGTTCGATTATTCTTGGTTGTACTCAGAGCGCTACCCCCGGGTGCCCCGGAAACGAAAGGCCTGCCATGAGAGCCGCTCCGAAAGATAGCAAGATTGAAACCTCCCTCGGCGCGAGTCAACGCCGGGTGACGGGAGCGGATCGGCTGTGATGGCCGGAATCGTCATAACTTTGTTTGAAACCCGCCCCGGTGTAAAAATAGGAATGGTTCGACCCCGGAAGGCCATCTGGTAGAGATGCACCGCATCGCCGCTATAAACGACCGAACACGGATCCTCATCGGGTCGTCGTCGTTGCTCGTAGGCACGGGGCTCATGGCCGTGGCGGTGCTCTGGGTCCACTACTCCGCGCTGCCCCAGACAGAGATCGTCAACGGGGTGTCCACGGCGGTGGTGGTGGACTACTTCAACTGGATACCCAGGGGCTGGTTCTGGAAGAGCATCGGGTACCTCGCTGCGCTGGGGGCCTCCCAGATGATGCTTCTGGGCGCGGCCCTCCTGTGGGTGCTGAACCAGAGGATGACCTGGGCCCGGGCCTCCTTCGCCGCGTTCCTGATCTGGATAGAGCTGGTGCTGGTGTTCGGGATCGTTCCCTCCGAGTGGCTCAACCTCTCCCAGACCGACCTCGACTGGTCGAACCAGCGGATCGCCTTCAGCATCCCGGCGTTTTTGATGCTGGGCAACGACGTGACGATCAGTTGGGCCGCAATCAAGGACTCCATCTCGGGCGCCTACAACCTGGGCACCCTGGCGGGCGCCGGCGTGGTGGCCTACTTGCTGCAGCAGGTCTACAAGGCGCCAAAGAAGCGCGCCGCGGCCGCCCGGACCTCCCCCTACGGCCGTCCACTCGTGAAAGGTGACAGCTGATGCCCCGGGGAGTTGTGGATGAGACCCCGCCGTTCCGTGACGACTACCAGCTCGCGCTGGTGGAGAACGACTTCTATACGGGAAAGATCCGTCCCAAGCAGTTCCTCCACATCGACCAGTCCGAGTGCATCATCTGCGAGGGCTGCGTGGACATCTGCCCTTGGAAGTGCATCTTCTATTTGTCCATGGAGGCCATCGACGAGGCGGTCAACGTCGAGGACCCGAGGGAGGACACCACCAACTACGGGTTCTTCGTCGTGGACGAGAACGAGTGCACGCGGTGCGCGCTATGCATCGACCGATGCCCCACCGGCGTCATATCCCTCGGTAAGTTCGAGGGGTCCCTGGCCGCCCAGGCCGAGGAGATGGGACTCAACTCGGCGCCGTGGGAGGTCGACACCGGCCAGAGGGACTTCAAGCACGGGTACACCTACGGAATGCGCTGGTAAGGAGCAAGGGTGAGCACACGCAACGGCATTCACGGTCTGCTGGCCAAGGCCCGCACCCATGCCACGGACATGGTGGGACGGATGTGGTCGGGCCAATTCATGGACTCGATGCTCCGACCCGGATCGCCCTTCAAGAAGGGCTACACCGACACTCCCCGCAACCGGTCGTACGTGATCATGAACAACGTGCTCTACCACCTCCACCCGGTGAAGGTGAAGCGGCACGGCGTGAAGCTCTCCTACACCCTCTGTCTGGGAGGATTGAGCTTCTTCCTCTTCATTCTCCTGACCGTCACCGGCATCTTCCTGATGTTCTACTACGCCCCCACCGCCGAACGGGCCTACATCGACGTGCAGGCGCTGTCGACCGACATCGCCTTCGGCTCCCTCATGAGGAACATGCACCGCTGGGGCGCCCACCTGATGGTCCTCACCGTGTTCCTCCACATGTCGCGGGTCTTCTATCACGGCGCCTACAAGCCGCCCCGGGAGTTCAACTGGGTGGTGGGCGTGATCCTGCTGCTCCTGACCCTCCTCCTCTCCTTCACCGGCTACCTGCTCCCCTGGGACCAGTTGGCCCTGTGGGCGGTCACGGTGGGAACCAACATGGCCGGATTCGTACCGGTGATCGGCGCGCAGGTGAAATTCGCCCTTTTGGGCGGGGTGGAGGTGACGGCGGGGACGCTCCTGCGATGGTACGTGCTCCATGTGCTCTTCCTGCCGTTCATAATCGTGATCTTCCTGGCGGTCCACTTCTGGAGAGTCCGCAAGGACGGCGGCATCTCCGGACCCCTCTAGCTATGCGAGGTAAGCGCTAGTGCCCGAGATCCCCGAAGAACTCCTCAGGCGTTCGGCCGAAGCGAAGGCCAAGGCCCTGGGCCTGCCCGTGGAACAGGTCCTCGCCGAGATGCGCGGAGAGGCCCCGGTGTCCGCGGTCCCGGCCGAGTCGGTGGACGTGCCCCGCCCCACCTTCGTCCCCAGCCCTCCCCCGCCTTCGGTCCCCGAAATCCCACCCGAGCCCCAGCCGCCCGACCCCGCCTCCGCCCCGCCTCCGGCCATCACGGCCGTGGCTGAGACTCCACCCGCCGCGGCCGAAGAATCCGCTCCCGCGGCGGAAGCACCGGTCCCCGCCGCCCCTGTGGCCCCCGACAACGGTGCCGGGAACGGCCGACTGGCGGCCACCGTCTCGGTCCGCCCTTCGGTGCCCCCGGCCGGCGTCCCGGAGGGAGTGCGCCACCAACGACTGCTCACCGTGGTCAAGGCACGGGCCATCCAGCAGGTCAAGGCCGACCCCACCGACAAGGTGAACACCTGGCCTCACCTGATGATCGCCGAGTTCACCGCCCTCCTGGCGATGACCGCCTTCCTCCTGGTCCTCTCCACCATTCTCCAGGCGCCCCTGCTGGAGGCGGCCAACTTCAACGCCACTCCCAACCCCTCCAAGGCGCCCTGGTACTTCCTGGGTCTCCAGGAGATGCTTTCCTATTTCGATCCGCAGATCGCCGGGGTGACGGTGCCCACCGTGATCGGGATCGTGGGATTCATGATGATTCCCTACATCGACCGCAATCCGTCCACCCGTCCCTCGGACCGGAAGCTAGCCATCATGTTGTTCACCATCTTCCTGGCGGGTTCGGCGACCCTCACCATCCTGGGAGTGCTCTTCCGGGGCCCTGGATTCAACTTCGCCTACCCGTGGGTGGACGGGGTGTTCTTCGACGACCTCAAAGACTGGGTCGACTTCGGTGGCCACTGATGGCGGCTAGGCGGATCGTCTGATGGGCGGCGTCGAGCTGATCATCATCGGTGTGGCCGCGGTGGCTATCGCCGCGGCGGTGGGAGCGTTCACCATCGCCTTCCGCCGAGCCGAGCCCGACTCAGCCTCCCTCTGGCGCAAGCGGGTGGAGCGCCGGGCCCGCCTTGCCGACCGTTCCACCCCGACCATGGACCTAGTGGTGGAGACCCCGCCCGAGGCCGAGGAGACGCCCGAAGAGGTCGAGGAGGTGGCAGCCGCCGTCGAAGAGGTCGAGGAGGTGCTGGCGCCCATAACCGAGACCCAGGTGATCGTGGAGGCCTCCCCCGAGGAGGTGGGAGTCACCCGCCGCCAGTTCTTCAACCGCTCTTTGGCCGCCATGTCGGTGGCGTGGTTCGGCATCATGGGAATCGAGATCCTGGCCTTCTTGTGGCCCAAGATAAGCGGCGGCTTCGGCAGCGACGTGGACGCGGGGAGCGCCGCCGACCTGGTGCCGGAGATGACCGACGCGGCCGGGCTCATCACGCCGGCATTCATCCCCGACGCGCGGGCCTACGTGGTCCCCGCACCCGTCAAGATGAGCGAGCAATTCGCCGGCAAGGACGTCGAGGCCGGAGGGCTCATGGCCCTCTACCAGCGTTGCGTCCACCTGGGATGCCGGGTTCCCTGGTGTGACGACTCCCAGGGATTCGAATGCCCGTGCCACGGGTCCAAGTACAACTCGATCGGAGAATATTTCGCCGGACCCGCCCCCCGGAACCTGGACCGGTTCGCGGTCCACATCTCCGAGGACGGGCGGTTGATCATCAGAACCGGAGTGATCGTGGAGTCTCCCCGGGCGATCGCCCAGTCAGTGTCATATCCGCAAGGCCCCTCCTGCATTTAGGGAAGTATGGATTCCACCCTGGTAATAACCCTGGTACTGGTAGGAGCGGTGATCTGGCTCTCCTTCCTGGGGGTGGCCGCGCTGAGATCCCGTCGCCGGGAGGGGATCCCCCCCAACCAGGCGCCGGGAGTCACCGATGACGCCCTCGAGACCCGCCGCCTGGAGCGTATCCAGCAGGGGGCGGTGCTGCTGTCGGCGTTCCTGGCGGTCGGACTGGCCATCTACTACCTGAGCGAGACCGACCGTCAGTTGAGCTTCGTCGACCAGTTCCACGAGGAGTCGGTGGAGCGGGGCGCGGCGTTGGTGGGCGCCGGCGAGGCCGACTGCTGGAGCTGTCACGGCCCGAACGGAGTAGGAGGCGTGGCCAGTTACGTGGAGAAGCGGACCGGGGTGAGCGTCTCCTGGGCGGCGCCGGCCCTCAACGACATCTTCTTCCGCTATGACCGGGACATCATCTCCTACTGGGTGACCTACGGACGGGGCAACAGCCCCATGCCCCCCTGGGGAACGGTGGGAGGAGGCCCCATGAACGAACAGCAGGTGCAGGACATCGTCAACTACCTGGAGAGCATCCAGATCCCCCAGCAGGAGGCCCTCCGCAAGACCGACGGGATCGTGGTAGGCCAGCTGAGCACCCTGGAGAACGCCGACCAGGCTCTGGAGAGGGCCATCGTCGAGCAGCGCCAGTTGATCGCCGACATAGAAGACGCCCCGCGTCACGCCGAGACCCTGGCTGACCTGGTAGCCCTGGCCAA
Organism: bacterium; assembly: GCA_028819835.1. The sequence goes on from JAPPKR010000037.1 coordinate 15,169, forward strand.
GCGGGCCCTCGAGCTGTCGGACCGGGGAATCGACCGGGACGGCGACAACCTGTCCGACATCTCCGAGACGACCATCTCTGAGTTGACCGCCACGGCCGCCTCCCTCTTCGACTTCACCGAGATCGAGGCGTGGACCTTCGATCCCCAGAACCCCGCCACCGACGGCCGACCCGACGCGGACGTCGCCGACCATGCCATCTCGGTCCTGCAATCCCTGGTGCCCCGGGCGCCCATCCTCGAACTGCGCATGGCGTCAATCGGAGCGGCCCTGGGAGCCGCGGATGAGGTGGACACGGATGGAGACGGCCTGTCGGACCGGGCCGAGAGGGTGATCACCGCCGAGTTGGCCGCCGCGCGGACCGCGCTACGCCCCAACACTCTGACCGTGGTCAACCTGGATCCGGAGCGGGCCTCCTCGGGCGGGGGAATCAGCGACGACCAGGCAGCAGCCACCGCCATCTCCGGCATGGAGGCGGCTTCCATCAACCTGACCGTGCGGACCGAGAACGCCGAGCGGCTGCTCGGTCCGGCCCGTGCCGGTCTCGAGGAACTGCTGGACGCCCGGGTGGAACGGCAGTGGGAGATCTCCCTGGAGGGAGTGGCCGACGCCGCCTTCGACGGCGACATCGCTCTGGCCGAGCGGGCGGTGGGGGTGTTCACCGGATACTGCGCCCGCTGTCACACTTCCGGTTGGTCGGCGGGGACTCCCTATGCGGCCCAGCCCGGATCGGGAGGGTTCGGACCGGCGGTGTGGAAGGGCAGGCCGCGGGTGCAGTTCATTTTCAAGGAGGACCTCCGCGACTTCCTGCTGGTGGGAGCGGTGGCCGACAAGCCCTACGGGGTGAGCGGCTTCGGAAACGGGCAGATGCCCGCCTTCGGAGCGGTGCTGTCAAGCGACGACCTGGACCTCCTGGTGGACTACCTTTGGGCAGGCGACCTCAACGGCAAGGGGAACTGAGCCATGCGTGAACTGTTTCGATCTCTGTTATCGGCAAACCTGTTCGTCACCGGCGTCATCCTGTTCCTCACCTCGATCCTGGTCTTCTACGGCACCGTCTACCTGCTGAACTACACCAACCTGGGGAAGAAACTGGCCTTCCTGGTTACCGGAGCGGGCACCGCCGCCTGGATGACCATCGGCAGCCTGCTCTTCGTCCTCTACGCTCCCCGGGGTCCCCGCCCGGTGAACATCGAAGGACTCAACGCTTTCGAGGTACGCATCATCCCCATCACCTTCATGGTGGTCTCGGCCGTGGTGTTCATCGGCTTCCTCGTGGCCCTTCACCAATACGAAGAGGCCCGGGAAAAAGCCGATCTGTAACTCACCTCAAGGGACACCTGCGCCCTGATCACGTCACCAGGCACAACCCACCCTCGGTGTGTCCCTCTCTTGGCGGGTGCGGCCGGGCATTAAGTGTGATGCTCTGATTATTCCGCGCAATCCCATATTCTTGACGGGGGGTCGCGAAGGGTGCCCCACGCTTTGAGAGCCAGAAGGAGCGCATTGAAATGACAAGGATCGTCCCTCGACGATTGCTGACGGCCACAGCGGCCGTGTTTGTGATGTTGGGAGCCGCCTGCGGGGAACCGGAGCCGCCCGATTACCTGGGCGACGGCTCGCTGGGAACGGTGGTCGTGGTGCAGGGTGACTCGGTACAGGTCCGGTCCGTCTACACCAGCCCCGGCGAGATCGGCCTCCTGGGGAACTCCGCGGAGAAGGCCATCGTGTTGGCCGTGGAGGACTACGGGACCATCCACGGCTTCGATGTCAACCTGGGCGTGGGACTCGACGACATGTGCTCCCCCGAAGGCGGGATGATCACCGCCTCACTGGTGATCGCCGAGGGAGACGTGCTGGGGGTGGTGGGCACCAACTGCTCGGCGGCCGCCGCGGAAGCCTCGCCGCTTCTCACCAGCGCCGGCATGGTCTTGATCTCACCATCCAACACCGCGCCGTCGCTCACTTCGGACCTGGCCGGGAACGAGGGCGAAAGCCACTTCCCCGGCTACTACCGCACGGCCCACAACGACCTGATCCAGGGAGAGGCCTCTGCTCACTTCCTGTATGGAGAAGGCGTCTCCAGCGCGGCTGTCGTGCACGACGGCGGACCCTACACCATGGGCCTGGCCACCGCCTTCGCCAACGCATTCGAGAGAGAAGGAGGCGTGATCACGGGCACCTGGGAAGTCGACCGCAAGGAACAGGAATTCGAGCAGGTGCTCACCGAGATAGCCGAAGGCGAACCGGAGGCCCTGTTCTTCCCGATCTTCTACCCGACCGGAAAGTACCTGGTGGAGCAGGCGGCCGAGATGCCGGCTTTCTCGGACATGGTGTTCGCCGGCGGCGACGGTCTGCTCGGCGACAGTTTCCTTTCGCTGCCCGAGAGCGAGGGAATGTACATATCGGGTCCCGACGACCGCTTCGGAGACAACGTCAACCAGCGCACCGGCTGGAGCGCCACAGACCTGGAGGCCCGTCTCACCGAGATCGAGGGAGGTCCTCCCACCAATGCCTTCTGGGGGCACGCCTACGACGCCACCGTCATGTTGCTGGACGCCATCTCCGCTGCGTCATACCTGCGCTCGGGCGACAACGCCCTGGTGATAGACCGGGCCGGGTTGCGGGAATACCTCGACAACCTTTCCGGGTACCACGGAGTGACCGGCGTTCTCAGTTGCGACGAGTTCGGAGACTGCGGAGCCTCCCGGGTGGTGATCCACGAACACCTGGACTCCACCGACCTCCAAGCGACCAGAGACAACATAGTCTTCGAGGTCGGCCCCGAAGGCCAACAAACCAGGGAGTCCCTAACCGAACACTGAGGCACTGCCCGAGTTGGGTGACAATAAACCGTTCCCACACGGCGGGGCAATTGAGCAAACTCCCATGCCCCACCGCAGGGCTGATGCTCGACTCAGTAGCTCGTGAAGGTGAGCACTCCCAAGCCGTAGTCGTTGGTGCTGGCGAGGGCCACCATGGTCTGGTGCACGTCGCGGGCCACGTCCATGATCAATGCCTCGCTGGCGGTGGAGTCCTGCAAGCCGAACTTGGTCATCACCGAGATGGCGTAGGGGCGGCTGGGGAGGAACACGATCCCGACGTCGCAGCGCACCCGTTCCATTCCGCCCGACTTGTTGGCGACCGCCAGGTTGGATGGAATCGCGCGGTTCAACGGCGTCGACTTGGGCTTTCCGAGGATGCGCAGGACCTGCTCCGACACCCCGGGCGAGGGTTTGCCCCGGTACAGCATCTCCATCATCGCCACCAGTTCGTTCGGCGTCGAAACGTTCTCCTCGCCGCGGTCGATGGCTTCGCTGTCCATCATCTTGCGCCTCAACCTCGTGTGTCCCAGGCCCATGTCGTCCAACAGCGCGTTGGTCGCCTCCATGCCCGCCCAGTCGATGCACATGTTGGTGGAGGTGTTGTCGGAGACGATGATCATCAGGATGGCGATGTCCAGCACCGACAACTCTGGCTCGCTCTCCATGTAGTGGATCACCCCGCTGCCCCTGCCGTACATCTCGGGTGTGATCCTGACACGGTCGGTGAGGTCTATCTCACCCCGTTCGGCGCGGGCCAACAACTGCGTCAGGATGTGGATCTTGATGCTGGACGCGGTGGGGAACACCTCATCACCGCGGATGGAGAACCCGTCTCCACGCTCCAGGTCCAAGACAGAGACCGCCGCTACTCCCTCGAAGTCCTCGACCCTTTGTTGCGAGCGCCTCTCCAAACGCTCCCACAGGCTGCTATAGCTCATAACTCTCTCCTTTAGCTTGCGTCCCGGTGCGGCCATCGCTCTCGGGCTGTTCCCGACCTCCCCCTCTGTCGCCCCAGCTTAATCAACCGGCGGTGGTCAGGTCGAGGAGGCGGGCGAATCGTTTGCGGGCGATGATCAGCGCCAGCAGGGTCACCACGAAGGGCAACGCGTCGGTGATCTGGACCGGCAGTCCGTTGCCCTGGAAGCGAAAGCCCAGCGCCTCGGCCAGGGCGAACAGCGCGGCGGCCGCCAGCACGCCGACCGGATGGGCCCTGCCCAGCATCACTGCCACCACCGCCACCCATCCGCGTCCGCTCGACATGTTCTCTGCGAACTGGACCACGTTGCCCAGGGACAACTGGGCCCCGGCCATCCCGGCCAGAGCGCCGGAAGCCAGCACCGCCCCGTACTTGTAGACAGTCGGGCTCACCCCCAGGGTCTCGGCGGCCAGCGGGCGCTCACCCACCCCTCTCAGACGCAGGCCGATGGGCGTCCGGAACAGGAACACCCACAACGCCGGCACCAGCAACAGGGCGACGAAGGTGAGAATCGTGTTGTCGAAGAGGACGGGACCGATCCATGGGATGTCGGACAGGACCGGGATGGCAATCCGGTCCAGGCCGTCGATCCGGGGATGCTGGAACACCCCCCGCACATCGAAGAGTTGTGGCAATAAGAACCCGGTGAGTCCCATCGCCAGGAGATTCAAAGCGATTCCCAGCACGATCGGGTCCCCGCGGCGGGTGACCGTGCCGTACGCCAACGCAAGCGAGATCAGCATCCCGGCCGCTATCCCGAACACGACTCCCAGCGTCCAACTGATCGCCAGGTAGGAACCGGCCACCGCCGCGAACGCTCCCGCCAGCATGATCCCCTCCAGGGCGATCTGGAACACTCCCGCCCGCTCGCAGATCATGCCTCCCAGCGCAGCCAGGAGGATGGGGATCATCGCCCGGGTCGCCGAGTCGAACAGGGCAGCGTCGAAGATCTGCTCGAACATCAGACTTCCCCGACCGCCGCGGACTCCGCATCGCTCACCTCGGTGGAAGGGCGTTCACCCCGCCGGATGGCCAGCCGGCACGCCACCGCCACGATCACCACTGCCTGCAGCACCTGGGAGAGGCGCCATGAGACACCGGCGTTTCGCTGCATGGCAAGTCCGCCGATCTGGAGGGCCGAGAAGAACATTCCCGTGATGAAGATGGGGATTGGGCGATTGACCGCCAGAAGGGAGACCAGCAGGCCCGTCCAGGCAAACCCGGCGAGCACCAACTCCCCGTCGATGAATCGCAGGGCCTCGCCGATGATGAGATGGGTCCCGATCAGTCCGCCGATGGCGCCGGCCACCACCATCACCTGGACGGTCCGCTGCTCGACGTCGATCCCCCCGTAGCGGGCGGACCGCATGTTGAAACCGGTCATCTGCGACTCGTAACCGGCCACCGAGCGCGTGTACACCATCCAGAGCAGCGCAACCAGAACTATGACCAGGATCAGTGATAGGCTCACGCCTCCGAAGATCGGCATCTTGGGCATCCGGGCCGTCTCGGGAACCTGGCGGGTGGACGTGAGGGTGACGGCGTCGTCCAGCAGTTGAAACCGCACCAGGTAACCGGTGATAGCGCGGGCCACGTAGTTGAGGAGAAGGCTCGTGATCAGGATGGGAAGACGAAGCCAGGTCTGTCCGTAGGCGGGGAGCAACCCCCACACTGCTCCCACCACCGCGCCGGCGAGCATCGCCAGCGGGACGATCACATACCCCGGGCCGGGCACGTAGATGGCCACGATCGTTCCCGCCAGGCCGCCGATCACCATCTGACCCTCTCCCCCCAGGTTGATGATTCCCGACCGGAAGGCTATGGAGACCGCCAGCGCCATGCCGATGATCGGCACCGACCTGCCGAGGGTGTTGCGCAACCCCGAACCGGTGACCGCGCCGGTGAACATCTCCCCCCCGGCTGCCAGGGGGTCGCCTCCGGTGACGGCCACGATGGCCGCAGCCAGGGCAAAGGCGAACAACAGCGAGAAAGTGACCGGGCTCCTCACGGCCCGCCGGCTCATGTCCCCGACTTCGTTCAGGACTCGCTCAAGCAACCGCCGCCTCCAGGTGCGCTCCGGTCATGTAGAGGCCGATCTCGGGCTCATCGACAGTGCGAGGATCCAGAGTGGCGACGATGCTCCCCTCGAACATCACCAGGATGCGGGTACTGAGAGCAAGGATCTCCGACAACTCCGCCGACACCATCAGCACCGCTCCGCCTTGGTCGCGGTAGCGGATCAACTGGCTGTGGACGAACTCGATGGCGCCGATGTCCAACCCGCGGGTGGGCTGCTCGGCTATCAGAAGAGGGGTCCCGTGTTCCATCTCCCGGGCGACCACGACCTTCTGCAGGTTCCCACCCGACAGCGTGGAGACCGGACCTGACACCGAACCCGCCTTTATGTCGAACACCTCAACCAGACGCCCGGTGAGCCGAGCCACCGCGCCACGGTCGAACCAGCCTCTACGTTGGACCGTCTCCTCCCGGTGATGACCGATGAGAAGGTTCTCCGAGACCGACGCCTGGCGGATTGTGCCCACCCCGTAGCGGTCCTCGGGGATGTAGGCCAAGCCTGCCGCTCGCCGCCCCGCCACATCGGCCATGGTGATGTCGGTTCCCGACAGGGTCACGGCGCCGGTGTCGGCCTCCGTCAGACCGCAGAGAGCCTCGATCAACTCGCTCTGCCCGTTCCCCGCCACGCCGGCTATCCCGACTATCTCTCCGGACCTGACCTGGAAACTGGCGTCCTTCACCACCGCACGGCCGTGCCCGCCCAGAACGGTCAGGTTCTCCACCTCCAGCACCGCTTGGTCCGGTTGGTGCTCGGGGGCTCTGCGATCCAGATCCACCGCCCGGCCGGTCATGTGCAGGGTGATCTCGGCCGGGTCGGTTTCGGCGGTCACCAGGTCGGCCACCGCCCGGCCGTTGCGCAGCACGGTGACCCGGTCGGAGATGGCCATGACCTCGCCCAGCTTGTGGGTTATGAAGATGATGGTGCGTCCAGCGTCGCGCAACCGCCTGATGACTGCGAACAACTGGTCCCGCTCCTGGGGGGTGAGCACCGCGGTGGGCTCGTCCAGGATCAACACCTGTGCGTCCCGGTAAAGGGCCTTCAGTATCTCGACCCTCTGCAGCACGCCCACCGGAAGATCCTCGACCGCAGCCTCCGGGTCGACCGCCAGTCCGTACCGGTCGGCGAGGTCTTGGACCCGGGTGACGCTGGCGGCCCGGTCGATCAGACCGCGGCGGCGGGGCTCCTGGCGGAATACCACGTTGTCGGCCACGCTCAGGGTCGGGAACAGCTTGAATGACTGATGGACCATACCCAGGCCGGCGGCGATGGCCTCCAGGGCCGAGGAGAACTCGACCCGTTCCCCCCGTATGAAGATCTCGCCCTCGTCGGGAGGGAAGAGACCGTAGAGCAGTGACATCAGAGTGGTCTTACCCGCCCCGTTCTCACCGACTATGGCATGGATCTCCGCGGGACGCACGGCCAGGTCGACGGCGTCGTTTGCAAGGACGCCGGGGTACCGCTTCGTTATCCCGCGGAGCTCCAGCTCAAATGTCAAGTAATCAACCGAACAGGGGGTCGGGGACCACTATGTCGCCGTTGACGATGGCGTCCCGGGCGGCGCGGACCTCCGCCACGATGTCGGGATAGTCGGCGATCACGCACTGGCTGTCGGCCAGCACCTCATCCGACTCCAGCGCCATCACGCCGGTACCGCCCTCGGCCAGCCCGAAGGCCACCACCGGACCGGCGGTCCCGTCGAGAACCTGCTTGGCCAACTGCTCCACCAGCACGTCCACCAGCTTCATGTTGTTGTCGACGATGTGTCCCGGCGCCTCGGGGCACTGGTTGACATCGACGCCGTAGCTCAAGAAGCCTTCCTGCTGGGCGGCCTCGAAGATGCCGCCGTTGGACCCGGCGCCCACCGCGAAGATGTGGTCTGCGCCGCGGGCCGCCACCGCCAGGGCTTGCTCCTTGGCGCGTGCGGGATCGGAGAAGGGGTTGTCCCCGCCGATGAACACCTGGGTGTCGGTGATGGAGGGGTCGATGCTCTGCGCGCCCAGCGCGAAGCTGTCGGACCAACGATGGAGGAAGGGGATGTCGAGGGCCACCACCGAACCGATCTGCTTGGCCTCGCTGAGACGTCCGGCCATGATGCCCAGGAGGTAGGCGCCCTCATGCTCACGGAACACTCCGCAATGCAGGTTGGGGGCCGGTTCATCGGAACAGGCGTCGATCAGGATGAACTGCTGGTCCGGGTTGGCCTTGGACAACTCGTCGGCCAACTCGATCAGGGTGAACGTGGTCAGCACCACGATGTCCGGCGCCTCGTCGATGGCTGCTTCGATGTTGGCGCGCCGGTCGGAGTCGTTGGTCGACTCGAAGGTCTTCCAGGTCCCGCCCAACTCTTCGGCGACCCGCTGGGTGCCGACCTGGCCGAGTTCGAGGAACTTGTTTACCCCGATCGGGTTGGGCGTTACGTATATCAGGCTCGGCCCATCCGCGCCCGCCTCTTCATCGTCGCCTCCGCATGCCGAGGCCATCAGGGCCAAGGCGGCCATCAGGGCAATGCCCAGGATCACTTTGCGGTTCTTCATCTCATTACCTCCTTGGGTACCTCCAGCACTCCTGGAGGATGGGGATATCTGAGTTCCCCCAGGGGAACGTTTTCGGGGCTCTGGCCCTGGTCGGGCCTTATGATTCTTCGGTCTGTAACGATAGCCGTTATGAACTCCACCGGGGTGATGTCGAAGGCGGGATTCAGCGCTTCGGCGCCGGGCGGAGCCACGTCCACGCCTCTCACGGAGACCACCTCTTCGGCGCCCCGGTCCTCTATCTCGATCTCGGCGCCCGAGGCGGTGTCCATGTCGATAGTCGACTCGGGGGCGACCACTACGAACGGCACGCCGGCATGCCGGGAGGCCAGCGCCAAGCTGAAGGTGCCGATCTTGTTGGCGACGTCGCCGTTGCGAGCGATGCGGTCGGCGCCGGCCAGCACCAGGTTGGCCTCCCCCCTGGCCAGCAGGAACGGCCCGGCGCCGTCCACCAGCAACCGGAACGGCGCGCCCATGCGAGCCAGTTCCCAGGTGGTGAGACGCCCGCCCTGCAGCAGGGGACGCGTCTCGACCGGCAGCGCCATCTCCAGGCGTCCGCGTTCGTGAAGGGTCTGGATCACGGCCAGGGCGGTCCCCCTGGCCACGGTGGCCAAGCCTCCCGTGTTGCAGATGGTCATGGTCCTGGCCGCCGCCTCGCCGATCAGTTCGTCGGCCAGATCCGCTCCGTATTCGCCCATGGAGACGGAGGCCTCGAGTTCCTCGTCACGGATCCGGTGGGCTTCGCCCAGCACTCTCTCCAAGCCTTCCGACGCCAGCGCCGAGGTGCGGTCCACCATCTTGGCCAGGTTGACGGCGGTGGGACGGGCGGAACGGAGACTGGAGATCGCCTCCTGGAGGGCCGGGCCCGCCGTTCCGTGCCGGTGCACTGCCAGGGCCACCCCGTAGGCTCCGGCCACACCTATGGCGGGCGCGCCCCGCACCGAGAGCCGCTGGATGGCCGCCACCAGGGCCGGCACATCCGAGATTTCCAGGATCACCAGTTCCTGGGGCAGACGGGTCTGGTCGATCATCTTGACGACGCCGTCTTCCCACTCCACGGTTTCGAGCGAGGTTCCTTCGTATTTGGGTTGCATAGCAATCCTCTAGCCTATAGGAAGATGCCGCAAACCCGTCGATACGTGGCCGATCACCTGATTCCCATGGAGCCGGAGGGCGTCATCCACTCACCGGGTGTGGTGGACGTGCAAGATGGAGTGGTGGCGTGGGTGGGGAAGGCCGAGGAGGCCCCCGACCTCGCCGAGGTCGCGGCCGAACGGGTGGAGGGCGTGCTGCTCCCCGGGATGGTGAACATCCACTGTCACACTCCCATGGTCCTCCTGCGGGGCGCGGGGGAGAACCTGCCGGTGGACCGGTGGCTGCACGAGGTGATGTGGCCTCGGGAGGCCCGCCTCACCCCAGAGGACGTGGAGGTGGGGATGGCGGCCGGCGCCGCGGAACTGCTGGCCGGGGGCGTGACCACCTCGTTGGAGATGTACTTCTGCGGGGAGGCCGTGGCAGCCGGAGCGGTCTGGGCGGGGCTCCGGTGCGTTGTCACCGCTCCGCTCATCGAAGACCCGAAGCTGAGCGGGATGTTCGGCTCCCTGCAGCACCAGTTGGACGAGATGACCGAACTCATCAGGCGTTGGGAGGAGAGCACCCTGATTCAGGTGGGAATCGGGCCCCACGCCGTGTACTCCCTCTCCGAGGAGTGCCTGCGGAGCGTGGCCGACGCGGCGGCCACCCACGGGGCGCTGGTCCACATCCACGTCGATGAGCAGGAGTGGGAGGTGGAGGCGGTACGCAAGCAGACGGGAATGTCGGCCACCGCCTTCCTGAAGGAGGTGGGCATCCTGGACTCGCCCACTATGGCCGCCCACTCGGTGTGGATCTCACCCGAGGACATCGACATCCTGGCCGAGTCGGGAGCGGGGGTGGCCCACTGTCCCTGTTCCAACGGCAAGCACGCCTCCGGCATCGCCCCGGTGGCGGAGATGCGGGCGGCCGGGATCCCGGTGGGGATCGCCACCGACGGACCCGCCTCCCACCATCGCCTGGACATGTTCGAGGAGATGCGGATGGCCATGCGCCTGGCCCGCATCCGCTCCCAGGACGCCGCCGCCCTGCTGCCTCGCGAAGCCCTGGCGATGGTGACCCGGGAAGCGGCCGACGCCATTCGCAGACCCGACCTGGGCCGCCTGGCGCCGGGAAGCCCTGCCGACATGATCGCCGTCTCCCCCACTGGCCCGGCGTTCGGTCCGGTGATCCCCGAAGAGGACGATCTCGTCTCCCGGCTGGTCTGGTCGGGTTCCCCTGCCGCTGTTCACGCCGCGTGGGTAGCGGGAAGGCAGGTGATGTCGGAAGGCGAGGTGCTCACCGTAGACGTCGAAGCGGTTGGCCGGGACGTGGCCGACCGAGCCCGCAGACTGGCCGGATGAACGCCGAGCAGGTCATCTCCCTCCTGGGCCTCGAGCCCCTTCCGGCCGAGGGCGGCATGTGGACCCGGATCTGGCTCGACGATCACGGGAGCGCCATCTATTTCCTGATGCGACCCGGGGACTTCTCCGCCATGCACCGGCTGGATGCTCCCGAGATCTGGCACCACTACCTGGGCGCCCCGGCAAGCATGCTGTTGCTACACCCCGGCGGGTCGGTGGACCACCCCGTCCTGGGAAAGGACCTGGCCGAAGGCCAACGGCCCTGCGTGACGGTGCCGGCCGGGGTGTGGATGGGCGCCTCCACCACCGGCGATTGGAGCCTGGTGGGAGCCACCATGGCGCCCCCCTGGCATCCGGACCGCTTCGAGTTGGGCGACTGCACCGACCTGATCGGCCAATACCCCCGGGCAGCCGGCCGCATCGAAGAACTCACCCGGAACTGACCTGCGATGAGCGTCCTCCCCACCCCTGCCTCCATGCTCGATCTCTCCGGCCTGGTGGTGGCCGTCACC
>JAPPKR010000016.1 GCA_028819835.1 bacterium
AGTACCTCTGCCGGAAGCGACGCACCAGTCGCTCGCTTCCGATGTTGAGGACCAGAGTCATCAGGAACAGCAGCAGCCCCACGAAGAAGAGGCTCTGGAAGGCGGCCACCCCGCCGGCCACCTGGTCGGAGCCGATGGCGAGGGAAGCCATGGCGCCGGTCATGGTCTGGCCGCCGTAGAGGGGATTGAGCTGGAGGAGTGAGCCCCCGGTGGCGCCGGCGGCGATGGCCACCACCATGGTCTCCCCGATTGCCCGGGACAGTCCCAGGATCAGAGCGGCGACGATCCCCGACAGGGCCGCCGGGAACACCACCCGCAGTGAGGTGTGCCACTTCTTGGCGCCCAAACCGTAGGAGGCCTCCCGGAGGGCTCTCGGCACCGCCTGCATGGCGTCCTCGGAGACCGATGAGACAAGAGGGATTATCAGTATTCCCACACCCATCCCAGCCGCCATGAGGTTGGACTGCTGGGTGGTGTCCCAGAGATTGCGAAGGATGTCGGGAGTGATGAAGCGCAGGGCGAAGTAACCCAAGACCACGCTGGGGATTCCCGCCAGGACCTCCAACACCGGCTTCAGGACCCGTCTCACCCCCGGTTTGGCGTATTCGCTCAGGTAGACGGCCGCCCCCAAGCCCAGGGGGGTGGCCACCAGCATGGCGATGATCGAGACCGACAGGGTGTGCCAGATGATGGTTCGCAGGTCGAACCGGTCCCTGCGCGGGAACCATCCGTCTGCCATGAGAGAACCCAGGCCCTCGTCAATCTCCGAGGCGATGCTTTGCAGGAAGGCCACCGCCTCGCCGACCAGGCTGAGCACGATGGCGACGCTCACCAGGATCGTGAAGACGGCGGCCGACTGGAACAGCCGACGCACGTTGCGTTCCTTGCGCAACCGGCGCGGATCGCCGGAGAGATCCAGCGGGGCCGAAGTGCCGAGCACATTCCTTGCCTGCATGATCAGATCCGGTCCGAGACCTTACCCGACCCCTGCCCAGGCGGCCCTGGTGGCGGAGATCTCGTCATCGGGGAGGGTCACGTAGCCTGCTTCGGCGACCGAGAAGAAGCCGTCGCCCAGGTAGAAGTCCACGAACGGACCCAGCGCCGGATTCTCGGCCAGACGGCTCAGCGAAACATAGATGAACAGGGGACGCGACAACGGATAGGACCCGTCGGCGATCGACACGATCGAAGGCGCCACGCACCCGCCGCCGCCGTCGATCTCGATCGCCTTCAACACCGAACTGTTCTCCACATAGAAGGCAAACCCCACCCAACCGAACGAAGTCGGGTTGGAACTGACGTTGTCCACGATCACATTGTCATTCGCCGAAGCCTGATAGTCGACACGGGTCGGCTCATCCTGACCACGCTCCTCGGTGATGTCCTCCAACGCCAACTCCACGAACGCGTCGAAAGTGCCCGACTCCTCACCAGGAGCGGTGATCACCAGCGGAGCATCCGGATACGGAGCACCCGAACCGCCCAAACCGGCCGCGGCCAACTCGGAGGCCAGGCCATCGGCGTCCGACCAGGACCGGAAGCCCTCGGACTCCGCACCCACCAGCGCGTACAGGTCACCGGTGTCCAGGCAGCTCACCGCATCGTTGTCAGGAGAGGTCAAAACACTGACACCGTCGAAAGCGACCTTCAACTCGACCCACTCGACACCGGCCTCGGCGCAAGCCTCCGCCTCCGAATCCTTGATGGCCCGGGAGGCATCCGAGATATCGATCTCACCAGCGCAGAACCGCTGGAAACCATCACCCGTGCCGGGACCCTCAACCGAGATCCCCACACCAGGATGCGCACTATTGAACCTCTCTGCCACCAAAGCCGTGATCGGCTCCACAGTCGAAGAACCGGAAACCTCGATCGAACCCGTCAGTCCCTCGGTGGCCGGCGCCGCGGTGCTGGCGGGCGCATCGCTGTCATCATCTCCCCCGCAGGCCGCTGCCAACAAAAGCAGGGCCGACAGCGCTGCCCCCCAGCGGAGAAGACGTTGGTCGGCAAAGTTCATCTGATGTCCAGACTCCTGAGCTCGAGAACACGTTCACGACCCGCTGGAAAGCAATACCACCCTCGGGCGCGGGTCCCACCCATATGCGCACACGCTAAGGGAGGCATGTGAACACAAGTCCGGGCTCTATGCGAACGGAATGTGAATTCTTGGCGCCGGTTGGCCCCGGTCCTCAGAACCGGGCCTGCGCCCTGGCTTCCGCCAGGTCCTGCAACTCGACGTGAGTGCTCAGACCCTGCCGCTCCGCCACCTTGGTCCACTTCCCATCAGGTCCCAGTTCCCAGGAGAGAGTGTCGTCGGCCATCAGCACCTCGAAGATCTCGTCGATGCGGAACTGCAGATCGGGGTCCTCGATGGGAGCCATGGCCTCCACCCGGTGGTCGAGGTTGCGTTGCATCAAGTCGGCCGATCCCATGTAGTAGACCCGGTTCTCCCGACCACCGAACCGGTAGACCCGCGAGTGCTCCAGGTACCTCCCCACCAGAGACCGCACCTTTATGTTCTCCGACATCCCCTCCACGCCGGGCACCAGACAACAGATCCCCCGGACCACAAGGTCGATCTTCGCCCCGGCCGCGGAGGCGGCGTACAGGGCCTCGATCATCGCCGGGTCCACCAGGGAGTTCATCTTCATGGTTATCAGACCCTCGGGATGGGCCTGCTCCGCTATGAGCTTCAGGATGCGGGGACGGGTGAAGATGGGCGACACCAGGAGCTTCTGGTACACCGAATGGCGGCTGTAGCCGGTCAGGTAGTTGAACAAAAAGCTCAAATCGGCGCCCACCGCCTCGTCACAGGTGAACAGCCCCAAGTCCTCATAGATGCGGGCGGTCTGTTCGTTGTAGTTGCCGGTCCCGATATGGGAGTAACGCCGGATCTGATCCCCCTCCCGCCTGACCACCAGAGCGATCTTGGTGTGGGTCTTGAGTCCCACCACCCCGTAGACGACATGCACGCCCA
>JAPPKR010000230.1 GCA_028819835.1 bacterium
ACTTGTGGACGCCCCTGGCCATCATCACCGGCCCGGGAATCCGGTCGAGGGCGCCGTTCCCGTTGGGCCCGCTCATGCCCGGGGGAGCGGACACAGTCATCGTCTCACCAACCTGGGCAGGAGGTCTCCCGGCGCCAGTTCGCCCTTGATGGTCTTGTCCACCAGGACTGCTGCCAGGATCAGGGCGCCGACCGCCACCTGCTGCCAGAACGGATCCACCCCCAGGAGGATCAGGCCGTTCTTGATGGTGCTTATCAGGATGATCCCCAGAAGCGTCCCGAACGTATTGCCGGCGCCGCCGTTCAGCGATGTCCCCCCGATGATCACCGCCGCCACCGCATCGAGCAGCGACTCCGATCCGAAGGAGCCGTGGCCGGCGTTCAGCCGGGCGCTCAGCACCAGCCCCGCCAGGGTGCACAGCATCGAACTGGCGATGAAGGCCAGCATCAAGACCCGCCTGACGCTTATGCCCACCAGTTCCGCCGCCTCCCGATTGCCACCGGTGGCGTACAGTTCCACGCCGTATCGTGTGTGGCTCAGCACCATTTGCACGACCACGGTGACAGAAAAGAAGATGATCACCGGTAACGGGATCACCCCCACCTTGCCGTGACCCAGGACTTTGAAGGCTTCGGGGAATCCACCGATCGTCTGTCCGCTGGTCATCACGAAGGCAAGGCCCTGCAGAACCCCCAGCATCGCCAGCGTGACGATGAATGACGGGACCTTCGTGAACAGGGAGAAGTACCCGTTCACGTTCCCGACGATCAGGCCCATGCCCAGCACTATCAGTACCCCGGCCCAGATCGGCAGTTCGCGTTGGATGATGAGCAGTGCGGCCATGGTTCCGGCCAAGGCCTGGGTGGAGCCGATCGCCAGGTCGATCTCTCCGCCGATCAGCAGGATGGTGAACCCGACCGCCATGATCCCCACCACCGAACTCTGCAAAGCGATGTTGGTCAGGTTCTGCACGGTCATGAAATAGGGGCTGGCAAAGCTCAGGTAAGTCCAAAGGAGCAGAACCGCAACCAACAACGCCCACAGTTGCCGGTATCTGATCAAGCCACGTCGCACCCTTGCGGGCCCCTCGTTCGCTTGCGCCTGATTCGAGTCAACCACGGAAACTCACACTTCTTTCAAGCCGCTCTTTGTCCCTGTGCGGACTCTAACGAGCCCACGATCAGGCTGATGGCTCCCTCCCGCCGCATCTCTTGGATTGGCGGGAGGGAGCCATCGTCACCTAATGGGTTAGAAGTTGTCGGTGTTTAGCAACCAGCCGCTGCGGCGTCCAGTGCTGTCTTGAGGTCAACACCGCTCTGCACGGGCTCTTCCGAACCGTCCAGCACGCCTTCGGCGAACGCCTTGTCGACCACCACCATTCCGATCGGGATGAAGTCCTCTGTCATGGTTTCTCCCTGGGCGATCTTGACGGCCGCTTCAACGGCCAGGTAGCCGGCCGGATAGAGCGGTTGGATCACCGTGAGCGCCTGGCGGCCCTCGAGAATGTTCATGAGGCCTTCGCAGGTGCCGCCGAGACCGGTCAAAGTGGTCTCCTTGTAACCCAGTTCCTCCATGGCGGTCAGGGTCGCCCCGGCCAGGAGGTCATGCAGGCCCACGATGATGTCCACATCCGGGTGGGCGGTCAGCAGTGACCTTGCCGCGTCGAGGCCTGCCGCTCGGTCCCAGTTGGTGGGTGGGGAGACAACCCTCTCGACATCAGTCAGTCCACCGGCTTCCAGGCCGTCTTCGATCCCCGCGTAGATGGCGGCGATCGACTCATCAGCCTGGTTGGAGTCGATGAAAGCGAGTTTCGACGGCCGGGGCTCGTAAGCGGCCAGCCAGTCGCCGAGCGGCCGTCCCATGTCGGTCCGGTAGTCGTAGCCGATCTCGATGGCGCTGACGCCCTCGGAAGCACAGGCAACCGTGCAGACCACCGGAATGCCGGCGTCATTCAAAGCGAGAATCGCAGGCGCCAGGGCCTGGGCGTCGATCGTGTCATAGACGATCACGTCAACACCTGCAGCCGCGTAGTTCTCGACGGCTGCCACCAGATCCTGGGCGCTTCCGCTACCTGTCACCAACAGTTCCACGCCGTAGTCGGCAGCGGCGTCGTCCGCGCCGGTCTTCAGGGCAAGGATCAGCTCGTTCTGGGTGAAGTCGGGAATGACCAGCCCGATACGAATCGGCTCTTCCTCGGGAGCCGCGGTGGTAGTCGGAGCGGCGGTTGTGGTTGGCGCCGCCGTGGTCTCTGCGGGCTCATCCTCACCGCAGGCTGCCGCCACCATGGCGAGAGCGATGATGACAGCTACGAAACTTCGTAAGTACTTCTTAGGCATTTATTCAATCCTTTCTATCGGGAGTGAAATAGGTCGAAATGTCACTCCCATGGTCTTCATGGAGATCAGCAGTGAGGGTCAGCGGAAGCCGGCGCTCCTGCCTGTTGCACAATATTGCATTGTGTAACATATATCATCCATGGTAGCCACACACCCCTGCCGCGGTCAGGGGGTGAAGAGAAATTTTTACCGCTTCCCCGACGACGGATCTGTGGCCTTCCGCTCCATGCCGGAGCCGCTATTCGTTGCAAGACCGGCCACTTGAAGGCTTGACTTGAAGGCATTTACCGGGACATGTTTGACTTCATCATTCGGGGCGGCACCGTGCTGGACGGAACCGGCGGTGATCCCCGGCAGGCCGATGTAGGCATCGTCGGCGAGCGAATCGCCGCGATAGGGGACCTGGCTTCGGGCCAGGGTGAGGAACTGGAGGCCACCGGATTGTTCGTGACGCCGGGATTCATCGACATCCACAGCCATTCCGACTACACGCTTCTGGCCGACCCCCGGGCAGTCAGCGCCATCCACCAAGGAGTCACTACCGAAGTGGTGGGCAACTGCGGGCATGGATGCTTTCCGATCCGGGATCGGGAACTTGCCTTGAAGGCGATTTACGGATATTCCGAGTCGGTCCCTCTCGACTGGGATTCCGCCTCGGGATACTTTTCCCGGCTCGAGCAGGCGGAGCCGGCTCTGAACGTCGTGAGCATGGTCCCCCATGGTCAGCTACGCCTAGCCGTGGTGGGCTTGACCGACCGGCAGTCCACGGAAGGGGAACTGAACGAGATGGCCCGACTTCTGGCGGCGGCGCTGGAAGAAGGCGCCTGGGGCCTCTCGACCGGCCTCGAATATGCGACCGAGGCGGGCGTCTCCGAATCGGAGGTCACCAGGCTCTGCGCGCCGCTGGTCGAACGGGACGACCTGTACGTCTGCCACGCCCGCTACCGGGACGCCGGGGCGCCCGAAGGGGTGGCCGAGGCGATCAGGACCGCCCGGGCCGCCGGGGTGAGGCTCCAGGTCTCCCACCTGGTCCCCCGAAGCGGCGACGCCGAGATGGAACAGTGCCTGGAACTGGTCGACGAGGCCCGTCATGAGGACCTGGACGTCGCATTCGATGTGCACACCCGCCTGTTCGGGTTCACCTACCTCTATTCGGTGCTTCCCCCATGGGCGATGGCCGGCGGCGTCGACGGACTCGCTTCCGTGCTCCGAAGCCAAGACGCACGCCAGGAGATGAAGAGCTTCCGCAGCATCCTCAGCGCGGGCGGCGACTGGGAGCGCATCGAACTGCTGGACCATGACGCCTACCCCGACTACGGCCGGCGGTCGATCGGATCGATCGCCGACGAGCGGGGACAGGAGGCCTTGGACTGCGTTTACGACCTCCTGTTGGGAGCGATCGAGACCATGGGGTCCCTGATGGTCCTGATCGACTGTCACAGCGCCGACCAACAGCGGAAGGCTTTCGCCCATCCGCTGTCTATGCCGGCCTCCGACGCCACCACCATGGCGCCCGACGGCCCACTTGCGGGAAGTACGTTCCACGGCGCATACACCTGGGCCTCCTACTTCTACAACTTCTCTGCCGGACCGGGGGGATTCCTGTCACCGAGCCAAGCGGTTCGCCGGCTGTCCGGCCTTCCGGCCGAGCGCCTCGGTCTCTCCGACCGCGGCGTATTGAGACCCAAGGCCTTCGCCGACGTCGCGGTGTTCGACCCGGCGGGTTTTCGCGAGAAGGCCACCAGGTACGAGCCGAATGTGTTGGCTGAGGGAATGGAGCACGTGCTGGTCAACGGGAAGCCCGTGATGCTGGCCGGTAGGCTCACGGGGACCCGGTCCGGCCGTGTGCTGCGAAGATGATGTTGAGCCGCTTTGAGCAGCCAGGATCCCCCGCGCCGGAAGAAGGCAGTGAGGAAGTGCCATTTGTGCCGAAGGAAGGTTTGAGATGATTCGTGACCGCATCGCCGATCAGGCCGCTGTCTGGCCCCCCTCGGATCCGGCTTCCGACATCGTCCGGCCCGGCACGATCCACCATGATGGACGCACCTACATCGCCCTCGGGTTGAACGACTACCTTGGGCTGGCTTCCGATCCCAGGGTCATCGAAGCCGCACAGGCTGCCCTGACCACGTTCGGCGCGGGAGCCCGGGCGTCCCGTCACGTCGGAGGGGATACCGCGATACATCGAGAACTCGAAGAGGAACTGGCTGATCTGAAGGCGGCCGAGTCGGCGATCCTGTTCGCATCCGGGTACGCGGCCAACCTGGGAGTGGTCTCCGCTTTTCCCGGAAAGGGAGACACGGTGTGCAGCGACGAACTCAATCACGCCAGCATCATCGACGGAGCCCGCTTGAGCGGCGCCGAGATAAGGGTCTACCGGCACTGCGACGCCGAGGACCTGGGTTGTCAACTCGACGGGGCTTCCGGGAAGAGCCTGGTCGTCACCGACAGCGTGTTCTCGATGAACGGCACCCTGGCGCCGGTGGACGAGATAGCCGACTTGGTCGACAAGCATGACGCCATGCTGGTCCTGGACGACGCCCATGCCACCGGCGTCCTGGGATCCGGCGGGAAGGGCTCGACCGGCCATTATGCACGGGCTGACCGAGCCGATGTGATAGTGGGAACACTCGGGAAGGCGTTGGGCAGCGTCGGCGCCTTCGCCACCGGGTCGTCGGACGTGATCGGCTACTTGAGCAAGGTGTGCCGCACGTTCCTTTTCACGACCGCCCCCTCTCCGGTGGCCGCGGCCGCCGCGCTCGAGGCGCTTCGGGTCATGCGGTCCGAGCCGGAGCGTTTGGACCGGCTCTGGGAGAACGCGGTCACGATCAACTCTTCATTGACCCGGCTCGGGTTCTCAGTGCCTGACAAGGTCCACCCGATTATCCCCGTGATGTTCGGCGACGCCTCCAAGGCCCAGATGGCCGAGGACCTACTCAGCCACCACGGCATCTTCGTACGCGCCGTCCTCCCGCCCTACGTCCCGCCGGGGACTTCGCGAATCCGTCTCATCGCCTCGGCGGTGCACACCGATCAACAGATGGAACAGATACAGACCGCCTTCGAGGACGTGGCGCGCCAATTGCATTCCTCCGGTTGAGTGAAACGATGAGCGAAACCACAGGGCAGGCGCCATCCGGGCAGGTCCAGACCGTACTCGGGAAGGTGGACGCCCATCTGCTGGGTCCGACCATGATGCACGAGCACATCCTGTCCGATGTAACCGGTATCTTCGAGTCTCCCCGGACCGCCAGCGAGAAGTTCCGAGCCTTCGAACCGATACGTCTCGACAATCTGGCCTGGATCAGGAGAAACTACTTCCGGCACCATGACAACCTCCTGTTGGGAGACATCGCCACGGCCGTCGACGAGATGCGACTCTACAGGGAGTGGGGAGGGGGCGCGGTTGTCGAGGTCACGCCACCCGGTATAGGTCGGGATCCGGTCGGCTTGGCGCGGGTCTCGCGTGCAAGCGGCGTCCACATCATCATGTCCACCGGGTTCTACGTGGCCCACACCCACCCTTCCTACATGTTCAACATGACCGAAGAGCAGTTGGCGGCCCTGATGAAATCGGAGGTCCTGGACGGCGTCAAGCTCACCACCGAGGGCCACGACGACTGGCAGGGGCACCAGGAGGCGACATCGGTCAAGGCGGGGGTCATCAAGGTGGCGTGTACCTGGCCGTTGCATGAGCGGGAGAAACGCGTACTTGCTGCGGCAACCCAGGTACAGAGGGAGACCGGCGTGGCGATCACCACCCACACCGGCCGGGATCAGAGATCTCCACACGAGGTCGCCGAGGTCCTGGTCGACGCCGGCGCCGACATGAGCAGGGTGGTGCTCGGACACCTCGATCTGCGGGTGCAGGATATCGGCATTCTCTGGGAACTGTTGGAACTCGGGTCCTATCTCCAGTTCGACCTCTTCGGTCACGAGTCCTCGTTCTACGGAGCGACGCCTTTCGACATGCCGAGCGACGGCCAGCGCCTCGACCGGATGGTGAAACTGCTGGAAGGCGGCACGGCTAATCGTCTCCTCATCTCACAAGACATCTGCACCAGGCACCGGCTGACCAGGTACGGCGGCCACGGCTACTACTACATCCTCGAGAGCCTGGTTCCCTTCATGCGCAAGAAGGGAATCTCGAACGAGGTGATCAGACAGATAATTGTCGGGAACCCCGCACAACTGCTGCCTATGCGCTAGTTCATCCCGGTGCGTTCCGATGATGAGGCTAGAACTTCCCTGATTGGCGGAGTTGGTCGCTGATTCGGTCCTCCAACGGTGTCGGCGCCGATGAAGAGAACGGGGTTCTTTCGCCATCTTCTTCGGACCGGACACGGCGTGCGTCGCGTTCTGTTTCGGTGGCTTCCTGGTCGATCGCGTCCGTGTTGGCCTTGAACACCACTCCGTATTCGGTGAACGCCCGCTCGGTTGACAGGATCCCGTTGCGAACATCGGTCGCCACGAGTCCTGGGTCTCGGTCGAGAGGGTCTCCCCAGCCGCCGGCGCCGGCGGTACGGTGAATCAGACGCATCCCTTCGGTCACCCGCTGGGAGAACTTCGATGGCACGAGCACTTCATCGCCCTCCGGCCCGAGGAGGTTGAGCGAAGGGGTGCCGGGCCTTCCGGCGCCGATCCCGTAGGGGTAGATGGTGGCCCGGTCGGAACGGACGCTGAGGTCGCATTCCTGTAAGAAGGTGTACTCGCGCTGGAGTGAGAGGCCGCCGCGGTGGAGGCCGGCGCCGCCCGTGTCGGGAACGTAGCCGTAGCGATCGACCCGGACGGGAAGCGACGACTCGAGCATCTCGACGGGGATGTTGCTCACATTGGCGCCCACGTTCGGCACGCCGTCCTCCCCGTCTTGGAGAGCCTGGCCGCCCCACGCCCCGGAGATCAGTTCCACCACCGAGAACCGCTCGCCGCCGGGTCTCACACCTCCCACCGTCACCAGCGACAGACCGCCGTCGGAGGCGCCCATCACCCGGTCGGGGAGAGCGGGCGCCAGGGCGCCGAAGATGGCGTCCATCACCCTGAAACCGGTCAGCCCGCGGGTTCCGGTGGCGGCCGGCAGGACACAGTTGAGGATGCAGCCCCGCGGCGCCTTGACCGTCATCGGCCGGAAGAACCCGGCGTTGTTGGGAATGTCGGACCGCAGCAGGGCACGCATCGCCGCGTAGGTGTTCGAGTGGGTGAACGACAGGGTGTTGTTCAAAGAGGACCGGACCTGGGGCGAGCTTCCCGTAAAGTCGAGGGTGACGCCGCCGTCGCGAATCTCGATGGAGACCGCGATGGGCACCGGATCGTCGCGGACGCCGTCGTCGTCAAGGTAGTCGATGTACGAGTAGGTCCCCTCCGGGAACGTCCTTATCTCCTGTCTGGTGAGCATCTCGGTGTAGTCCAACAGAGCCGCCACATGGGATCTGAACTCCGCCAGCCCGTAACGGCGGATCATCCGGTCGAAGGCCATGACGCCGGTCGCGCACGCCACCAACTGCGCGTCGAAGTCTCCCAGGACGATGTCGGGCACACGGGTGTTGGCGCCCAGCAGAGCGTACACACCCTCCTCGCGCCTTCCCCGCGAGTAGAGCTTCACCGGCGGGATCCGCAGGCCCTCCTGGAAGCACTCCTCCGCATAGGGCGACATGCTCCCGGCCACCATCCCGCCCAGGTCGGCGTGATGTGCCACCGTCGCAACCAATCCCACGAACTCCGAATCGAAGAAAACAGGGCGCACGACGAAGATGTCGGGAAGGTGCATGCCGCCGTCGAAGGGATCGTTGACCATCGCCACGTCGCCCGGATGGAGATCTCCCTCAAAACGCCGCAAAATCGCCGCCACCGCCTCCGGGAGGGCACCGAGTTGGTTGGGCAGGGTGACTCCCTGGGCAATTATCTGTCCGGTCTCGTCACACAGGGCCGTGGAGAAGTCCATGGCGCTCTTCACCGTTTCCGAGTGTGAGGTCCGAAGGACGCTCACCGCCATCTCCTCGCATATCGCCGCCAAACCTTCGCGGATCAGTTCCCGCTCGATCGCCGCCGCTCCACCCGATGCGGTCATGTCGAGTCCTCCTCGATGATCACACTCTGGGACCGGTCCCGGAAGACCCGGTAGCCGGGGGGCACCACCGTGGTGGCGTCGTAGTCCTCGATGATCATCGGCGCCTGGCGGGGTGCAGCAGTGAGATCGCCGCGGCGGAGCACCGGCGTGGGCAAGAAACCGATCTCCCCGCCGAAGAAGACTTCCCGTTGGTTTGATTCATCCGGTAGTGAGTCGGGCCGCCTGCCGGCCGGGACCCCCGCCGGATCCTGTTCCCGTATCACCACCAGGAGTTGCACGATCTCCGTTGCGTTGTTGGTCACATGGCCGTAGGTGTTGAGGTGTTGCTCACCGAACGCCCGGTCCAGTTCCTCCGTCCACGATGACCAGTCGTCTGTGAATGCCGGCAGTCTCACGGGGAGTTCAAAGCCCTGGCCGACGTATCGCATCTCCACCCAGGGTTCGAATTCGAAAGAGACGGTGTGAAGGCTCCCATGTCCCACTCCCTCCCGCGCCTGCGCCTCCAGTCCCCTGATCTCCGATCGTAGTTCCTGCCGGGATAGACCGGCGGTCCGCCGGAGGAAGGTCTTCTTGGCATGGAATTCCAGCCGGGCCTCCAGCAGTCCCACGGCCGAGAAGACCCCCGGCTGGGGAGGCACGATCACCCGCCTGATGCCCAGTTCCCGGGCGATTCCCACCGCATGGACCGGCCCGCTCCCCCCGAAGGCGATCAGCGTGAAGTCGCGTGGGTCCCGGCCCCTCTGCACCGAGACCGACTTGATAGCCCGGATCATGCTGGCGTTGGCTATCAGATGAGCGCCGTAGGCGGCGGCCGGGACATCGAGACCCAGGGGAGCGGCCACCTTCTCCACAAAAGTTGCCCGGGCTCCGTCAACATCCAGCTTGACCGCTCCGTCCAATAGCCCTGAGGGATTCAGATAACCGAGCAACAGATTGGCGTCGGTAACTGTGGGCGCGGTGCCTCCCTTCCCGTAACACACCGGACCGGGGTCCGCGCCGGCCGAGGAGGGACCGACCTTGGGAGCCCCGGCGGAGTCGATCCAAACGATGCTGCCGCCTCCCGCTCCCACCTCGGCGAGGTCGATGAAGGGCACGCTCAGCGCATAGCCTCCGCCGCTCCGTAAGCGACTGCCGGCGGACATCGCCGACGCCACCTCGAACTCGGCGGTGAAGTGCGGTTCTCCATCCTCCACCAGGGCGGTCTTGGCGGTGGTGCCGCCCATGTCGAAGGTGATGGCGTTGTCCACCCCCAACGACCGGGCCAGCCCGCTGGAGGCGATCACCCCCGCTGCGGGACCGGATTCCACAACGTATGCGGGCCGCTCGGCGGCCGCCTCGCTGGTCATGACCCCTCCATTGGACTGCATGATGAGCAGGGGCGCCGTCACGTCCAGCCCGTCGAGCTTTCCCCGGAGGGCTTCGAGGTAGGAGGCGACCACCGGCCTGACATAAGCGTTGAGCACCGTTGTGCTGGTCCGTTCGTACTCCCGGATCACGGGCAGGACCCGGTGGGAAAGGGAGGTCCACACTTCGGGGTACTCCCTGGCGAGCATCTCACCGATGGCCGTCTCGTGCGAGGGATTGGCGTAGGAGTGGATGAGGCTCACCGCGATCGACTCCACCCCGAGTTCGATCAGCGCCTCCACCTTCTTCTGGGCGTCGTCGAGATCAATGGCCTTGACCACCTTGCCGTCGACGCCCACTCGTTCAATCACCTCCAAGCGCCGCGAGCGCTCCACCAGCGGCTCGGGTTTCTGCCAGGTCACGTCGTACAACTTCGGGACCCGCAGTCTCCGCAGCTCCAACACGTCGGCGAACCCCGCTGTCGTCAACAGACCTGTGAGAGCGCCCTTTCGTTCCAGGATGGCATTGGTCGCCACGGTGCTTCCATGCACCACGTCTCGGGTGTCGGCTGGCTCGACGCCGTGTGACTCGATAATCTCCCGGATCCCTTCGACCACGCCTTCGCTGAAGTCCCCGGGGGTCGACAGCAGCTTGTAGGTGTAGATGTCACCGCTCGTGCTGGTAACCACCACATCGGTGAACGTCCCTCCCACGTCAACACCGATCCGTGACTCCACTGGCGGCCGGAGGCCGGAAGCGCTCATGCGAAAGTAGGCCTCGGATTCGCCTCACAGCCGGTCGTCGACGCCCCGTCCACGGCCACTCCAGGCTGTGGGTCGGGACGGGGGGATCGAAATGACATAGGGCCGTATCTTAGGAATGTGACAAAATATCACAGCAGGGTCATGGGGCTGGGTTCGCAAACAGGCGGTTTCCTGTAAAACAAGTTCTGAGTCGTGACGATCAGAGCAGTGAAGAGCCATGCGGCCCTGACCCCATGGGGATTCGCCCCGTGGAGGCGCCCCAACTGCCGACCCTGTGTCCGGTTTATCAACCAGGAATCGACCGGGCGCCGCCGAGGTGCTTCACCGGGGTGATGTCATCTCCGTCGACCTCACCATGCCACCAAGAAATGTCCGTTTTCCAGGGCGGGTGAGGGGGAATTCTGGTAGCGTGAATTGCCTAAGGCTGCACACCGGCCCGACTGTTGCGGAGTGGGTGGGTGCGCCTTCATGCATACGAGAGCGAGGAGCAGATGACAATGATGGCTAACAAGAGGATCACCAGACGTATGAAGCGACCCATGACCCTGGTAGCCCTGCTGATGGCTTTCTCGCTGCTCGTAGCCGCCTGCGGCGACGACGGCCCGGAAGCCGAGGGGACCGTCAGGCTCGCATTCGAGGAGTTTCTCGACACCGAAGTCGCCAATGCGCTTGCCGATACCGTGCTCACGGATCTCGGTTACACCGTGGAATGGACCTCCCTCGACATCGGCCTGATCTACCAGTCCATCGTCAACGAAGACCTGGATGTCTACGTGGGCGGATGGCTCCCGACGGGACAAGCCGACTACTGGAACGTTCACGGCCAGGACTTGGAGAGGCTGGGCCCGCTCCACAATGAGGCCCTACTGGGCTCGTGCGTGCCGCAGACGGAGACAGATGTGAACAGCTGGGAGGATCTGGCAGATCCGGCGGTTGCGGAACGATTCGACAACGTGATTGTGGGTCACTTCGCAGGATCGGCGACCATGCTGCGGACCGACGACGCCATTCAGAACTACGGCGTGGACTTCGACCTGTTGGAGTCCTCGGTGGCCGCGATGATGGCCGAGGTGACGCCCAAACTCGATGCCGGTGAGCCGGTTGCGTGGGTTTGCTGGTACCCGATGTGGTGGTGGGCTCGCTGGGACATTAAGTTCCTCGAAGATCCACTGGGGGCCTATCCCGAAGCAGACGGCGCCTACAACATCGTGCGCCAGGGCTTCAAGGACGAGCCCGGCATGGAAGCGGCCTATTGCTACTTCAACAACGTTCGGCTCTCGGCGGACGAGCAGAGCGAGTTGATGCGGCAGGTCGGAGAGGAAGGCAGAGACTCTGCCGAGGTGCTCCGCGAATGGGTCGACGCCAACCAAGACCGCGTCGAGGAGTGGACGTCGGGCTGCTAGCCGGCCAGCGATCAGCAACTGAACCGTCTCCAACTGAAGTGATCGACGGATGAAACGGCAGGCCTAGGCACGGACATGAGTGGGCGGCACGCAGAGGTGTCCGGTGGTGGCATCGCCGGGATGACGGTCGCGGCTGCCCTGGCGCAGCGGGGCTGGACGGTGCGAGTCCATGAGAGGGCTCCCGAGTTGCGCGAGATCGGCGCCGGCATAACGGTCTGGAAGAACGGCCAGCGCGCCCTCGGCCTGATCGGCGCCCGCGAAGAGGCTCTCGAACGCGGCGAGTTGATCACCCGTTGGGAGGTCCGGGACGAAAAGGACCGGGTCCTCCAGCGCGACTTCCTCGCGGGGGAAGAGGCAGCAGGAAAGTTCTACGGCGTGCTCCGGACCGACCTGCACCGAGCCATCGCCAACGCCGCTTTCAAAGCCGGCGTGGAGGTGCTCACCGACTCGCATGTCGCAGGCGCCAGCGTCGACGGCGAGCTGATTCTCGAGGACGGGACGCGGCACAAGGCCGACCTCGTGATCGGCGCCGACGGCATCAACGGGGCCGTCCGTGAATCGCTGGGCCTGACCAAGGAGATCCTCCATCTCGGCAAGGGTTGCGCCCGTCACATGCTGCGGCGCAAACCCGATGATCTACAGGGGGTGCTGCTGGAGCGGATGAACGGCAATCGACGCTTGGGATTCGTGCCTCTGAAAGCTGGCTACATATTCATGTACACGTGCTGTCCGGTCAAGGACGAAGTCGGCCGGGAAGAACCCCTCAACATCGCCGCTTGGTCCGAGTCGTTCCCCGAATTCGCCCACTACCTGGAGCGCATCCACATCCAGCAGCACTTCTGGCCGTACCGCGAGGTCCGGTCGAAGTCATGGCACCTCGGCAAGGTTGCCATCGTCGGAGACTCCGCGCATGCCATGTCGGCCGACTTCGGTCAGGGCGCCAACCTGTCGATGAGCAGCGTCCTCTCCCTCGCCGACGCATTGGAGGTGTTTCCCACGATGGAGGAAGCCTTCGATGCGTGGGAGGCCAGCGAGCGGCCGATCATCGAGACCGTGCAGCGCTATGCCCGGTGGTACGGCAACGTCCTTGCCAAGTGGCAGGGGCCGTTCGTGACAAGGTCCGCGTTCATGTGGGGCCTGGGCAAATCGGGATGGCTCCTGAAAAAGCTCTCGGGGTACTCGGACCACGTCCCCGAGTACGCCACCTCGAGGGCGCCAGGATGAACGGTTGATGGTCAACACCACCGATCCCGTGATCGTGTACCCGCTCGGGGCGAGCTTCGCATACACCACCAGCAAGTTCTTCGCCAACGTGATGGTCAAGGTGGGGGACCGGCGGATCTTCGTGGACTGTCCACCGTACCTCCCTCGAATGCTGGAGGCGAACGCCCGCGAAGGCGAGGAGGTCGTAGAACTCGACGACTACCGCGAAGTCATCATCACCCATATGCACACCGACCACGCCGGGGGGCTCGAGGAACTGGCATACCTCAACATGTTCGAGCCGGTGATGCTCCCCAAGGTCTACGGGCCGGTCTGGCTGCTGGAGGACATCTGGACCAGCCTCCGGCCCTCGATCGGCCGTTCCTATCGCGGCGACGGCGGGCTGGCGGAGATGAACTGGTACTTCGAGCCGGTGCCGATCGGCAACCCGCACGACTTCGGCGACTTCATCCTGAGCACCATGCTCACCCGCCACATCCCCGACACGATCGCTCTCAAGTTCGACTTCGGGGACGTGAAGGTCGGGTTCAGCTCGGACACCGGTTTCAAGCCCGAGCTCATCGAATGGCTGTCGGAGTGCGACATGATCATGCACGACGCCTGGGTGGGCCCGCTCGACGCCTTCGGCGGCAACATGGAGATCCTCCATACCCCCCTGGCCGACCTGATGACGCTGCCGCGCGAGTTCCAGCGCAAGACATTCCTCCATCACTACGACGACTCGGTGGGAACGGTCGACTACGACATCGGGGAATACCGCTTCCTGGAGCAGGGCAAGGTCTACAAGGTGCGTTGATGAGCGCCGAGGTCTAGGCCGGGCTGACAATGCCGCTCGCGGAGATGCGCCACACGGCGCTGGTCATCGCTGCCGCCTTCGGAGGCTTTGCCGGCTTCTTCGTCCTGCTGCCCGTGATCCCCGTGGTCGCCGAGTCTCTTGGCGGGCCATTCGACGCCGGGGCGGTGACCGGAGCCCTGATGATCAGTGCCGTCGGCACCCAGATCATGTCGCCGACCCTGCTCCGCGTCCTCGGCTACAAGGGGCTGTTTCTGGTGGGCCTCGGCCTGCTCGGGGTCCCGGCTCTGGCCTACGGGCAGGTGAGTGGGACCCTGTGGATGATCGTGGCCATCACTCTCATACGGGGGATCGGGTTCGGGATCCTGACCGTGGTGCCGCCGGCGTTGATCGCCCGCACCACCGACGAAAGCCGCAGCGCCTCGCTGGGCACCTACGCATTCGCGATGGCCGTGTCAGGAACGCTCGGTCCGGCGGCGGGCCTGCTTCTGTTTGATCACAGTCTCGATGCCGCTGCCCTGGTCGGTGGTTTGATCCCGATCGGCGCCGCCCTCCTTCTCTCCGTCAGCCGCGTGTCGAGTCCGCCGGTCCCCCGGCTCGCCTGGCGTGAGCTCCGGTTCTTCGAGGGGAGGGGGCCGAGTTCCTTCAGCCGCCCGCTGTTCGCATGGCTTCCGGGCTCGATCCTCTATGGCGCGTTCTATTCGTTCGTGCCGCTGTGGGTCGACGGCGGGGTGCCCGCCGCGCTGGCAGTGTTCGGCGGCTCCTTTGCGTTGGGCAGGTTGACCGCCGGGATGGGCGCCCGTCGCACGCACCCGTTGCTGCTTCTCCGCATTGGAGCGGCCGCCGCCGCCATCGGCGTCGCTGTCATATTCGTTACCGGCCTCGGCCCTCTCATAGCGGGTAGCGCCCTCGCCGGCGGGGGAGTGGGCATGATGTCGCTGTCGGCCCTGCTCGGCGCCCTGGGCACTGTGGAACAGAAGCAATACCCGATTGCGACCGCGGCATGGGCTGTCAGTTTCGACGGCGGACTGGCGACAGGAGGCCTGTTGCTCGGAGCGGTGGTGACTGTCGCCGGGTACGATCCGGCATTCACGGTAGCAATCGGACTCCTGCTGGTGGGAGTTCTCCTGACCGGCCTGCGCCGGCGGGACGCCCGCTCGGCGCCGCCCGGGATGTGAACGCAAACAACGAGGAATAGAAAGAGAAGAGAAGGAGGAGACATGCCAATTGTCGAGAGCTCGATGCGAATGGAGTTGGGCAGCCCCGTGCCTGAGTTTCGACTGCCGGAAGCCCGAGGCGTAACGATCCTCGCCAACGACTACCTCGATGGAGCGGACGCTTCTCTGATCGCCTTCATCTGCGCTCGGTGCCCGTACGTGCAGCACATGCAGGCGGGACTGGCGGAGTTCGCCCGCGAGTACGAGCAGCGGAACCTCATCACGTTGGGGATCTGCTCAAGCGACGTCGAGCAATACCCGGCAGACGACGCTGAGGGACTGATCGCCCAGGCCGACGAGTCCGGCTTCCCGTTCCCCTACCTGGTGGACGAGACCCAGGAGGTGGCTAAGGCCTTCGGGGCCATGTGCACCCCGGACCTGTATCTGTTCGACGGTGACCACAGGCTTGTCTACCGGGGCCAGTTCGACGGCAGTCGGCCGAACAACGGGGTCGACGTCACCGGCGCCGACCTAAGGGCAGCGGCCGATGCGGTGCTCAGCGGAGCGAGCGTCGGCTCCGAGCAGGTCCCCAGCGCCGGATGCAACGTGGCGTGGAAGCCGGGCAACGAGCCCGACTACTACACGGCGTAGCAAACGATGAGATTCCCCGGCGGGCGGCGAGATCCGACCCGGCTTTTCTCCTGAGTCCCGGCGGTGCGCCGGTTACAATCGATGGAGAGACGGTCGGTGGCATCGGTGTCAGCGGCGCCCCTCATGAGACGGAGCCGCCCCGGCGAGAGCCCCCACCGCCGGCGTAGAGGAGTGAGATAGCGTTGGACACGGCAGACGGAAGACGAATAGTCGGCACCAAGGTCTCAGTCGAACATTTCCGGAAGGAAGACTTCGCAGAGGAGTTGGCCAACGCCCGGGGCAATCGTGAGATAGGGACCACCGTCGAGTTTGAGAACGAGACGGCCAGGGTGTGGACTATCGAGTTGGCTCCGGGGGAGAGGGTCCCCTTTCACTGTCACGCCGAGACGTACTTCTGGATCTGCGTGGATCCCGGGAGAGCGCTGATCCGTCGGGATGACGGGACAATTGAGACCTACGAGTTCCCGGTCGGCGAGACTCGATTCTCGTACCTCAATGAGGAAACCGCGCTCATTCACGACTTGGAGAACGTCGGGGACAGCACGATGCGATTCGTGACTGTCGAACTGTTGCAGTCGTAGGTACAAAGGAGCTGATCATGGCTGACCGGCGCGTACACATTCTCTTCGGGGGCGGCATCGGAATGGACAAGGACTGGGTGTCGGGGACCCTGGAGACCAGGGCCACTCGCCAAAACCGGAACCTCCCCGCAACGTGGTATCCGGCGCCGGTGGTCTCGGCGCTGGTGGAGGACGCCAACGGGACGATCCTCTTCGACACCGGCGCTCCCCGCGACTGGGAGGAGCGATGGGGTCCGGTCGGCCTAGCGGACGTCGCTCCGTATGAGTTCGTGGAGGAGGATCAGTACCTCGACTCGAGGCTGGAACAACTCGGGGTGGCGCCGGCCGATGTCGACATCGTCGTGTTGAGCCATCTCCACTTCGATCACGCCGCCAACGCCTCGATGTTCGCCGGCGGCGACACCCGCGTGCTGGTGCACACCGATGAACTGGCCGCCGGCCTGGCATTCGAGGGAGACTTCGCCTACGGCAACCTCAAAGCCGACTACGAGCACCTCGACATGGAGACGGTCGAAGGGGATCTCGACCTGATCCCGGGCGTTCGGATTCTGGAGGTCCCCGGGCATACGCCGGGCACCATCGCCATGGCGGTCGACATGGCCAATGACCGGAACCTGCTGTTCGCCTCCGACGCCATCTTCATGCAGGAGAACATCGGTCCACCGCATTCCTGCGGGCTGAGCGTCGGTGACCACGGCCTCTGGGCGCAGTCGGTCGACAAGCTGATCGACTATTCCGAGCGGAACGACGCCCTGATCGTCTTCGGCCACGACGCCGATCAGATCCCCGACCTCAAACTGGCTCCGGACGCCTTCTACACCTAGGTCGGGCCCTAGACCTCCGGCAGTTCGCCGAACCGCCGCATGGCGACCTCTGTCGCGCCCCGGCTGAGGCGGTCGAGCGTGATCGCCACCAGGACCACCGCGATTCCGGCCTCGAAGCCGATATCCAGCATGAGTCGGGTGATGCCGCGGATTATGTCCTCGCCGAGCCCCCCGGCGCCGATCAGGGCCGCTATAACGATGAATGACAAGGTGATCAGGATCGTCTGGTTGATGCCTGCCAGGATCGCCTTGAGGGCCAGCGGCATCTTTATCTTGAACAGGATCTGCCAGCGCGTGCCCCCGAAGGCATGACCGGCCTCGACCACCTCCTTGTTGACGGTGCGTATCCCGAGGTGAGTCAGCCTGATCGGGAGTGGGATTGTGTACAGCACGGCAGCGGTGACGGCGGGCGCCGCCCCGATTCCGAAAGCGATCACCGAAGGGATGAGATAAACGAACGGGTGAAGGGTCTGGAAGAAGTCGAGAACCGGCTCGGAGACCTTCCAGAAGCGTTCGAACTCACCCATGAGCATCCCGAGCGGGATCCCCAAGATGATGCTGATCAACACCGCCACTGTCATCAGTGACAGGGTGTCGGCGGTCTTCTCCCAGAGACCCATGTTGCCGATGAGCAGCATGGAGAATGTGACGAAGACCGCCAGCCCCCAGCCGCGGGCCCACCAGGCGGCCGCGAAGGTGACCACTCCGATGATGAGCGGATGGAGGCCGAAGACGAGAGCCAGCCCATCCACCGATGCGTCGATCGTCTCGACGAACAAGTCGGCGGCCGGCTCCAGCACATCCGACAGGAAGTCGATGCCTTCTTCGATCCAGTCTCCGATCGGGATCCGGGGCACTATCCGACCACTCCTGTGCGGGACCCGGCCGAGCTATCCGTCCACAACTCGGGGGCCGCCATTGCGCGAATGACCTCGCCCGCGTCGATGCCGGAACGGCCCATGCATCCGCACTCGTGAAGCACCCTCACCGCCTGAGAGTTGGAGGACACGGTTTGCACAAGGCTCTGAAATCCGGCAGTGCACGACACGTGTCCTGTCGGTTGGTTCCGATTCCGGGTCGCCTGACTGTCGAGATCGTCGGTGTGTCGATGCCCGGCCACCACGCAACTCGTCTGGCAGTCGAGCCCCAAGAGATCGCCGGCCGAGATTAGGTTGTGCTTGTCCATGTCGGCGACGAAATCGGCGACGTAGGGAGTGGCCGGCTGGAAGACGATCTCCAACGGTGTGCCTTCCTGGGCAACTACGCCGCTTTCCAGGATCGCCACCCGATCGCCGACAGTAATGGCTTCGGAGATGTCGTGGGTGACGAAGATCATCGTGCGCTGCAGCCTCTGCTGAAGGTCGAGCAGCTCCAGCTGGAGCTGGCGCCGGGTGAGGGGATCGAGGCCGCTGAAGGGCTCGTCGAGCAAGAGGACGTCCGCGTTGGTGGTGAGGGCGCGCGCCAGGCCGACTCGCTGGCGCATGCCTCCGCTCAACTCATACGGGTAGCTGTCGGCCCAGCCGTCCAGCTTGACGAGTTCCAATGCCTGGTGTGCCAGCTCGGCTCGCTCGTTGGGAGGGACGCCCTCGAGTTCCAGGCCGAAGGCCACGTTGGAGATGACCGTCCGGTGCGGGAGCAACGCGTGATGCTGGAACACCATCGCGATCCGCGGGCCCCTGATCTCCCGAAGACGCTCCTCCGATGCCTGGGTCAAGTCCTCGTCATCGAGGAAGACACGGCCCTTGGTGGGCGGTGCCAGCATGTTCACGCAGCGGAGGAGAGTCGACTTTCCGCTGCCGGACAAACCCATAATGACGAAGATCGAGGCCTCGTCGACGCTGATGGTCACGTTCTTGAGGGCGGTGACCTCTCCCTGGGGAGCGGTTCGCGCGGCTTGGGCTGCCAGAACTGCGTCGATGGCGCCGCGAACCGTGAATTTCCTGGCCAGCTTATAAGGCTCGCGAGTGGGGCGCGGTTCCCGGGTGTTCGGGGACCCCCGATAGACCTTCCAGACTCGATCCAGGCGAACCTTGCTCATTTCCTACTTCCCTGGTTCCTGCGGAGGATACACCCGGAATTGCAACGTTGCAGGGCTGCCTCGCTGCCGCCGTTGATATATAATTCTTGGCACCGACGCTGTGGCGCGGTGACGCCTCGGTGCAGGCATGTAAACGGTCGCGTATCGGGCGCCTGAATTCTTGAACGGAGGAGAGCAGTGATGGACACGATCACGCATTGGATCGGGGGCGCTCCCTGGACGGGGGCCTCCGACAGGACTGGACCGGTCTACAACCCTGCCACCGGACAGCAAACGGCTGCTGTGGCATTCGCGGACGAGACGGAGATAGATGCCGCAGTGTCGACTGCCAAGGAGGCGTTCGGCGAGTGGGGTCGGTCTCCGGTCACCAGACGCCAGAACATCATGTTTGCGTTTCGAGAGCTGGTGTCCTCCCGCCGGCTCGATATGGCAAAGATGCTCACCGCGGAGCACGGAAAGACGCTCGACGATGCTTTGGGCGAGGTCCAACGAGGCCTCGAGGTCGTGGAGTTCGCCTGCAATATCGCCCATCTCCTCAAAGGGGAGTATTCCGAGCAGGTCTCTACCGGTGTCGACACGTTCACCATACGACAGCCGCTGGGCGTCGTGGCGGGTATAACACCGTTCAACTTCCCGACCATGGTGCCCATGTGGATGTATCCGATAGCCATCGCCTGTGGCAACACCTTCATCTTGAAGCCGTCTGAGAAAGACCCCTCGTCGTCGGTCTTGGCGGCGGAGTTGTTCGCCGAGGCCGGTTTACCGGACGGGGTGTTCAACGTCGTTCACGGCGACAAGGTGGCGGTGGATGCGCTTTTGACCCACCCGGATGTCGCTGCGGTGTCCTTCGTCGGTTCCACGCCCATCGCTCGCTACGTCTATGAGACGGGGACCAAGCACGGCAAACGGGTCCAGGCCCTGGGCGGGGCCAAAAACCACATGGTCGTGCTGCCCGACGCCGACATGGACCTGGCGGCCGACTCGGCGGTGTCCGCCGGGTACGGAGCCGCCGGGGAACGGTGCATGTCGATATCGGTGGTCGTCACCGTTGGCGATGCCGCCGACGCCCTGATTCCGAAGATAGAGGAGCGGATCGCCGACCTCAAGGTGGCGCCCGGTTTCGACGAGGGATCCGAGATGGGACCCCTCATCACCAGGGAAGCCAAGGACCGGGTCGCCGGATACGTCGACGCCGGGGAGGAGGCAGGCGCCAAGCTGGTGGTCGACGGCCGGGACTTCCAAGTCGACGGCCACGAGGACGGCTTCTTCCTCGGCCCCACCCTGTTCGACCAGGTCACCCCCGAGATGTCGGTGTACACCGACGAGATCTTCGGGCCGGTCCTGTCAACCGTCCGGCTCGACTCCTACGGCGAGGCCATCGAGCTGATCAACGACAACCCGTTCGGGAACGGGACGGCCGTGTTCACCAGCGACGGCGGCGCCGCCCGCAAGTTCCAGAACGAGGTGCAGGTGGGCATGGTCGGCATCAACGTGCCGATCCCGGTCCCGCTGTCGTTCTACTCCTTCGGCGGCTGGAAGAACTCGATCTTCGGGACCCATGCCATCTACGGGCCCGAGGGCGTGCACTTTTATACCAGGCAGAAGGTCATAACCAGCCGGTGGGCGGACCCGATGCACCGGGGAGTCGACCTCGGTTTCCCCAGGAGCGACTAGGCCGGAGGCCGGCAACGGGCTCGGGGTGCTTTAGCGGTCTACCCGGCGTCCGTCCTCAACCACGATCCGACCGCCGACGATGACGGTTCTCACGCGGGTGATGTCGTCTCTGTCGACCACCAGCAGGTCGGCGACGTGTCCCGGCTCGATGAGGCCCTTCCGGGGAGCCAGGCCGGGAATGATGCCGGCGGGCGAACTGGTGGCCAGTCTCACGGCCTGGGGGAGAGAGACCGCCCCGTGTTCCACGGCCTTATGAATGAACAACAGGATGGCGTCGTGATAGCCCCCCGAGTAGTCGGTGGACAGCACATCCACCAGCCCCTCCGAAAGCAGGGCGAAGGCGGTCTCCGGGCTGGGCTCCAGCTGGCCTGCGCCGAAATGGTCGGCGGTGATCACCTCCACGAAACCCCCGTGATCCCTGACTTCCCTCGCCATCCCGACCGCCTCCTCGGCCGTGGCGTGGTAGTTGACGTGCAGCGCCACCAACTTATCGCCGATCTCCCGGGCGACCTCCCGGACGACGTCGTAGGTGTCCGGTTCGGTGTGGCACAGGGCGGGTATCCCCAGCCTCGGCGCGAAGTCGATGGTCTCCAGTATCGCTTCCTTGGCCACCGCCATCGGCTCGACGCTGGTTTCCCTCACCAGCGTCTTGGCCTCATCCAGCGACATGGGCCCGAGACCTGCCCTCTGGATGATCCGCTCCACTGCGAGGTCGTCGCCCGCCAGGTAAGCGCCATCCAGAGCGAGTGCGTCGTGCACCGAAATCGGCTGTTCCAGCCGCAGGTTCTTCTCGTACGTCGCGCCGGTGGTGGCCCAGGAGCCGACTTCTCCCATGGCCACCGCACCCGCCGCCACAGCTTCGGCGGCGGTGAAGCCGCGGTGGTGCGGGGGGAGGCGGTTCCCTCCCATCTCTCCGGAGGCGACGTTCTTCGGCGTATGGAGGGTCGCCATCTTGACATTGACCGGATGGAGCTTGTTCGTGGCGTCGTTCTCGAAGGGCAGGGCAAAGCCGTCAAGGCTGAGCACGGTGGTCGTCCCCTGGAGCAGGTGGGTGTCGAGGTTGGCGAGAACCCTCTCTTTGGGAGCGCCTTCTCTCGGTAGCCCCGGACAGAGCGGACCGAAGCTGACCACGTGGGAGTGGATGTTCATGAGTCCGGGCATTATGAGACCGCCCTGGGCGTCGAGGACCCGATGCGAGTAGACCCGGTAGGGGAGGTGCCGGATCCTGTGAAGGCCGGTGATCAATCCGTCTTCGGTTGCTACGGAAGTGTCCTCCAAGTAGGAGCGTCCGTCACCGGTTATGACTTGCCCGTTCACGACATCGAGCCGCATTGCATTCCCCCAGGTCGGCATGGATAAAACGTGCCCATGTGAGACTCTAGCTTTTCATCTGCCTACCTGTCGCCTCCTGTTGAGGGAATCAGTGACAGCCGGGTTCTCCGCCACGACGTTGTACAGTTCCGGACACACCGCTAACAAAGGCAGGCGTTGGTGAACTCAGGAAGTGGTCTCGGTGAGACAGCCCGCCGAGAGGTCCCCATTCTCGGTGGGAAGCCGGTGGGGCAGATCGGCATTGTCGTCAGAGACATCGATCGCGCCCTCGACATGTACGTGAAGATGTGGGGTCTCAAGGGCTGGCAGGGATTCGTCTACTCATCCGACAACGTCCGCTCCCTCAGCTACCTGGGGGAGCCGGCTGATTATGGAATGAAGGTCGCTTGGACCGGCGCCAATCCTCAGGTCGAGTTGGTCCAATCGCTGGCCGGTCCCAA
Source organism: bacterium (assembly GCA_028819835.1). The sequence continues at coordinate 22,626 of JAPPKR010000230.1, forward strand.
CATCTACGAGGACTGGCTGGACCGTCGGGGGGAGGGCCTCCACCACCTGGGGATCCTGGTCGACTCGATCGAGACCGAGGTAGAGGTGATGCAAGAGGCCGGGTACGAGATGCTTATGGCAGGCTTCGGCCACGGATTGGACGGAGACGGCGGATTCGCCTACTTCGACACCGAACCGGAACTGGGCGTGATCATCGAACTGATCGAGGCGCCGGCGCGGCGGCGTCCTCCGGATTTCCTTCCTGGCTGAGGAGGAGGGGACAGTCTCAGGCGTCCTCTGCGGGTACTCCAACCGACCGGCAGGTCAGGTGGGTGTGCTGCCCGAGTGACGCGAAGGGTTCGGACCGACAAACCGCCTTCTCCAGTTCCATGAGCTGAGTTAGCCTCTGCGGCCCATCCAGTTTGTCGACCACGTGATCGTGGAAGATCCGGATGCCCGCCTTCGCATTCACTTCCAGACCTTGGTCCTCGAGCCACGAAACCACCATCCCGTAGTCCAAGGCGGTGGCGCCCTCCCCCCACCCCCGCCTGATCGGGCCGGTCTGATAGTCACCGAGGGCGGCTTCGAAGTCACCGGCGAGGGTTCGCTTGAGGAGCGAAGCGAAGCGGTTGTAGAACATCACAGATAGCTGACCTCCTGGCTTCACCAGCCGCGCCAGGTCTATGACGGCAGACTTCGGATCTTCGAGCCATTCAAGGACTGCATGACACAGAACGAGATCGAACTTGTGGTCTGCGATGTCCGCGTACTGCTGAATTGACATATGGCGGATATCGATCGAATCGCCGACTCCGGCCTCCGCAGCCCTTGCAGTCGCCTTGGCGAGCATCTCCTCGGAGACGTCACACAGGACTACTGAATGGCCTAGGCCCGCCAGCCGTACCGCCATGTGCCCCGATCCACCTCCGGCGTCAAGGATGCGCATCGGTCGATCAGCCAATGCCGGCACGTCCTCGTTCAGCACACTCCAGAGGACGGCGAGTCTGACGGCGCCCTTGGTGGAGCCATAGATGTCGCATTCAAACTCGTCTGCGATCCCATCGAAGCTGACGTCACCCAAAACGGTCACCTCTTGTTCCCGAGTTGAGGGGGAGGCGCATTCAGCGCCAATGTCCGAGTTTGGCTTGGGATCTTGCAAAGCCGGCCAACCGGTCCGCGCTTTCGTTGAGGGGATGGCCCTTGTGGCCTTTGACCCATTCCCAGCAGATGTCTTTCCTCTCCTCCAAGAGTTCATCGATCCGTTCTATCAGGTCGAAATTTGCGAGTTCGGTGCCTTTAGCTGTTCGTGTGCCTTCCCTTCCCCACCCGTTTAGCACATCAGTGAAGATGTTCAACACGTAGGTGCTGTCCGCCTGGATCAGCAACGGCCGGTCGGGATGCGACTTGAGCAGCATCATCACAGCTTTCAGCTCCATGCGATTGTGGGTGGTTTCCCGACAGTTTCCCCATCCCCAGGTCCCTTCGTTGGTGACCCATGCCCATCCACCCTGTCCCGGTCCGGGGCTGTCCGCCGACCCGTCCGTGGCTGCTGTCAGTCTCGATACAGGACGACCAAACCTGTCATAACAATCCGCCCGCATTGAACCGAGTGTAAGAGGGTCCTAGAAAGCCGGTGCTGAAGCCGTTCTCCTAGGAACCATGGCCGGTTACCATCGAATCTCTTGTGGAGAAGAAGCAGGCAATCGAGACAGGTTTGGCGAGATTAACCCGGGCCGGTCTAAGGCTGATGGGTTTCGGGTTGGCCGTCGTGTTTGCTGCGGCATGCGGATCGGGGGATGACCCATCACCGCCGGTTACCTCGACCGAACCGACGGCGGCGTCCACCACCTCAACTGTTGCGGCGGCGGGCGGTGTCGACGAGGTTTCCGGGGAGGCGCGTTCTCTCCTTGACGTTTGGCGGTCGGCGGTGTTGCACTCCGACGGGGTGTGGCCGGGCTATGACCTTGCGGCCATCCCTACGGTGTTGGTCACCCTTGACGCCGGTGGGGGAGTGGCGGCGGTGGTGGCCTTCAGCCACCCGGATCCGGAGGGGTTGGGTAGTGAGATTCGCCACATCGATGTAGACGGCCACCGGGTGGCAATTGTCGGCCAGGTAGCCGATCCGAACCGACTGGCATCCATGGCGCCGTTCGACTTCTTCGCGGACATCGGCGGCGCGGACACCTTCGTGTTAGTCGGCCAAAGGGGAGAACCGGGTAGGGAACCCGGCACCCCCGAGTTCATTGCAATGGTCGTTCACGAGGCGTTCCATCGGTACCAGTTCGACGAGTGGGCCCCCGACGCAGCTTTCCAGGATGTCGCCGGGTATGACTTCTCGCACGAGAATCTTGAAATGGCGCTGCTCGAGAACCGAATCCTGATCGCCGCCTACCAGGCAGACACGCCTGCCGAGACCGAACGCCTGGCTCACCAGTTCGTCGCGGTGCGAGCCGCTCGGCATCAACGCGACGCAAGGGTCGTCCTTGACGAGCAGCAGGAACGCATGGAGGGTTCCGCCCGCTGGATCGAGCACCGCATCGGCGACGCGATCGGCAACCTCTACACCTCGGCCAACCACACCAGCGAGGTCGGCCTGCTCGACCGGAACCTCGATGATCCCATGTCGGTTTTGGGCAGCGTCAAGTCGTTCTTCGGGTTCGGCCGTTTCTACAGCAGTGGAGCGACGCAGTTGGAACTACTCGACCGTCTTGGCGTACCGGTCATCGACGTGTCCAAACGACTTCGGGACGGTGGCACGCCGGCACAACTCCTGGCACAGCGCGTAGAGCCTCTGGATGACGTCGAGGCCCTGGTGGTCGCCGCCCGCACGGAACATGACCCGGGCGGCCGGTTGGGTAGAGAGGCCGCAACTCTCGCCGAACTCGCAGCCAGCGAGGAGGCGCCGAACTTCGGTGGAGGTGACGACGTCCCGGACACCCCCACAGGCGGTTTCGAACTCAGCGACGACCAGATCGCCTGTCTCCAAGAGCATGGTCTGGACCTCAGTGGGGACGTCATCACGATTCCCGACGAAGTTGACCGCGCTTGTTTCGGCGGGACGGAGCCCTGAACCGATGCGGTCGGTGGCTCATTCACCAGACACGTCGGGCCCGGTTTTCCTGGGAAGCCCCCCGTCAGCCGGATGAGCGCAGGCCGGTTGACTCCACGAATTCGCCGTTCTCGATGATCGGGACGCCGTCCAGGGTGAGGTTGGCTTCCAGGAGGATGCCGTCCATGTGCCCCGTGGCGCTCGTGCCTCCGCCCAGTTGGGGTGCGGTGTTGGCGCCGAAGGCCACCACCACGCCTC
>JAPPKR010000261.1 GCA_028819835.1 bacterium
TGCTCGCCATCCAGCCCTTCCAGGGGCCGCCGCTGACCCTGAAGGCCTTCGCCATCACCGCTATGGCCGGCCTCGGTTCGGTCCGCGGGGCCTTGGGCGGAGCGATGGTGCTGGGAATCGTAGAAGCCGGGTTGGCCATATACATCCCTCGAATCGGCACCAATCTGGCGGTGGTGGCCTCTTTCATCTTCCTGGTGGCAGCCCTGGTGTTGCGGCCCCAGGGTATTTTCCGGGGACTGCGACCCGTGGACGCCACGGCATCATGATCCAAGACAGCCGGCAGGCAAAGAGAACCCGTCATGGGTAACGGCCTCTCCAACCGATCGCTACGCGGATTGGTCGCCGGGGGCCGCCTGCGCCATGCAGGGTGGACCGCGTCGGCGGCGATTGTGGTGTTTCTGTTCCTCTTGCCCGTCCTGCCTTCGGTCACCAACTCCACCCTGTTCACCCTGACCCTGATGCTGACCACCGTGGGGGTGGCGGTGAACTGGAACCTCACCGGGGGATTCACCGGCTACGTGGACTTCGGGCACGCGGTGTGGTTCGGGATCGGCGCCTACACCACGGCCATCCTTGTGTCACTGCAGAGCAACGGACCGCAAATCGGGTGGTCTCCCATCCCCGCCATAGGGCTGGGGGCCCTGGTAGCCGGTCTCCTGGCTGCGATCATCGGCAGGGCCACCATGAGGCTGAAGGGGCCCTACTTCTCGATCGCCATGCTGGGTACGTTCGTCGCCATGCGAGAGATCGTGCGGGTTTCGGGGGTCACCGGCGGAGGGGTGGGCCTCACCCTGCCTCCCTATCTGAACCGGCCGCTCTTCTACTACATACAGTTGGTTCTGGTGGTGGCCCTTGTGACATTCACCTGGTGGCTGCGCCGGACCCGCTTCGGGGCGGCCTTGGTGGCGATCCGGGAGGACGAGATCGGCGCCGAGATGCGGGGCATAGACACAACCAGTTTCAAGGTCAGCGTGTTCAGCTTCGCGGGCTTCTCCACCGGCCTGTTCGGAGGACTGTGGGCCTACCAGAACACCTTTGTGGATCCCGACATCGCCTTCGTGGAGGTTCGCACGGTGGACGCGGTGATGAGCACCATGCTCGGGGGGCTGGGCACGGTCGCCGGCCCCGTGGTGGGGGCGGTGGTCCTCTACTGGCTCCGGGAGGTCTTGTGGGCGAACCTCCTGGACTACCACCTCCTGACCCAGGGGGCCCTGCTGATCGTGATAGTGCTGTTCATACCGCGGGGCCTGGTGGGGCTCGTCGACCGGCAGGGCACATCGGTCACCTCCCTTTGGGGAGGTTGGCTGGGCCGCCGGGCCGACCGCCAGAAACGGGAGGATGAACCGTGACCGCTCTCCTGGAGGCTCGAGGCGTGGTCAAGCGCTTCGGAGGGCTGACCGCCCTGGACCACGTGGACATCACCGTGGGCGAAGGTGAGATGGTGGGTCTCATCGGACCCAACGGCAGCGGCAAGACCACCCTCTTCGATTGCCTGAGCAGGGTGTTGAATCTGGACGCAGGCTCAATCACCTTCGACGGGACCGACATCACCCGTCATCGCCCTCACCAGGTGGCCCGCCTGGGAATGTCCCGGACATTCCAGGTGATCCGCCTCTACCGGGACCTCACGGTCTCCGAGAACATGGAGTTGAGCATCCAGTGGGAGGGCCTTGGTACTTCGGGACTGTTCACGAAGACCGACCCGGGCACCCGCCGGAGGGTGGAGTCGCTGCTCGAGTTCCTGCTCCTGGCGCCGCTTCGGAACGAACGCGCCGGGGTCCTCTCCGGAGGCCAGCGACGCCTCCTGGAAATCGGCATGGCCCTGATGAGTGAACCGAGACTGGTGCTGCTGGACGAGGCCACCTCCGGAGTGAACCCCTCCCTGGTGGTCGAGATCGCCGATCGTCTCCGGGAGGTGAACCGCAGCGGCGGGGTGGCCTTCCTGCTGGTAGAGCACAATGTGCGGTTTGTGGCCGACCTGTGTCAAAGGGTGGTGGTGCTGGACCAGGGCGCCAAACTGGCTGAAGGCGCTCCCCGTCGGATCATGCAGGACCCGGCCGTCGTGGAAGCCTATTTCGGCGCCGAGGGCGAGGGCCGGAAGTGACGGTCGAGAGACGGCCGCTACTGGAGTTGCGGGATGTGTGCGCCGGCTACTTCGCAGGTCACGACATCATTTCGGATGTCAGCCTGGAGGTGGCCCAGGGTGAGATAGTCTGCGTGATCGGTCCCAACGGCGCCGGCAAGTCCACGGTGTTCAGGGCAATCTACGGCTTGGCGCGGGTGAGCTCCGGCCAGGTCCTGTGCGACGGGCGGGACATCACCAACATCGCCCCCCAAGACGCACTGCGCACGGCCGGGATCGCCATGGTGCCACAACTCCGGAGCGTCTTCCCGCAGATGACCGTCCACGAGAACCTGGAACTCGGCATGTACGTCGAGCGCAACAAGGCGCGGATACGAGAGCGGATCGAGTACGTGTACGGGCTGTTCCCGAGGCTGGCGGAGCGCTCCCGGCAGGCCGCCGGCACCATGTCGGGTGGAGAGCAGCGCATGCTTGAGATCGGCCGCTCCCTGATGCAGGAACCCCGCCTCATCCTGATGGATGAACCCTCAGCGGGCTTGGCTCCGGTCGTCACCCACCTGGTGTTCGAAGCCATCCGCCGACTTAACCGCGAGATCGGGCTGACCGTATTGATGATCGAGCAGAACGCTCGCCAGGGACTGGAGGCGAGCCATCGAGGGTACGTGCTGGAGATGGGCCGCAACACCTACCAGGGACCGGCGGCGAAACTACTCGCCGACCCGGATGTCCGACGGTCGTTCCTGGGGGCCAACTGAGCCCCGACGATCCGGGTAGCCGGTGCCCGCGGTCATCGAGGAGGTGGGTGAAGGGGCGGGAGGTTCA
>JAPPKR010000131.1 GCA_028819835.1 bacterium
TGGCCAGGACCGAGGCGGCGGCGATCGAGAGGGACGTTCGATCACCTCCGACTATGCGCCGGGTGCTCCGATGGCCCACGAAGTCCCACCGGCCGTCCACCAGCACCCCGTCCACCGGCATGTCCAGCCCGGCCAGGGCTCGACGAGCCGCAAGCCGCTGGGCCTCGGACATCCCGAGGCGGTCACACTCCGCCGCGCTGGCGTGCCCCACCGCCCATGCCAGACACCAACCGGCGATCCGGTCGAAGAGGGCCTCCCTCTCCGAGGGCTTGAGGAGCTTGGAGTCCCGGACTTTGTAGACCCGGCGATTCCGGGGCGCCACAACCGCCCCCACCGTGATCGGCCCCGCCCATGCTCCCCTGCCCACCTCGTCCATCCCGGCCACCACCTCCCGGCCCGCCTCCCACATCTCCCGCTCCGCCTTCAACCCCGGGGGACGGGCGGCGATGGACTTGCGCAACCGGGGTACGGTGGTGGTCACCACCCGACCCAGCATAGATGTGCCCATCTCCCCGGGAGGGCCTTGTGGACAGCCCGGGCCGTCCCCCATCCCAAAGGTGGGAAAAAACCTCGCAGTTGCGGAAAATCCGGGGGACACGCTCCGGCCGAGTGTCCCACCACCCGACCACACTGTCTGCAACAAACATCACAAGTGGCCCGGACCGTTTCGATCATCATCAAGCCTCCCGTCCCGCAGATGACCACTCACCATCCACGGGCAGGGAGCAATCTAGCCGACGATCAGATCCTCGGTTTCGGATCGGCCTGCGCCCATCCGAATTTTCGACCGGAAAGGCGGCGGCGGGTCGGGAGGGTAAACCCAAGAATTAAGACACGGCGGGCCACGTTGGGGCGCCGGGCTCAGTTGAGTTCGGGGTCGAGGGGCATGGAGGCCAGGAGAGCGATCTGCCCGCCCTGGCGGCTCAGGACCTTGGCCCACAGGTCTTCGGGAACCGAGGAGAAGACATCCCTGGCGAAGGCCGGTACGGTGATCCAGGACTCTTCTTCGATTTCCTCCTCGAGTTGGCCGGGCCCCCAACCGGCATAACCGGCGAAGACCCGCACGCGGCCGTCCGACAGGTCCGCTTGGTCCTCATCGAAGTTGACCATGCCGAGTCCCGGAATGGGAGTGGAGTTCACTCCGGCGTCCCCACTCTCCCGCAGCCCGATGGCGACCGTCTGCTCCACCGGGCCGCCGTAGAAGACCACCTCCGGAGACGCCAGTCTGTCCACCCACTCGGGCAGGTAATCGGCGACCGGCAACTCGCTGGGACGGTTTATCACCACTCCCATCGCGCCCTGGCCGTCGTGGTTCAACATCACCACCACCGTGCGGACGAAGTTGGGGTCCACCAGCCGGGGCGAGGCAACCAGGAGCTGTCCGGCCAGATTATCCACTTCCCTAATGTTGGCGCGGACCGCCCTCCAATAAAAGCCACCATGCGCCACCTTCCCAAAGTAATCCTGCATGAGCACCTCGACGGCAGCCTTCGCCCCCGCACGGTCCATCGCCTGGCTGAGAGGGCGGGACATTCCCTCCCGGTGGAGAGGCCCGACCTGTTGGGGGACTGGTTTCATCAATCCGGCGCCCACAGCCTGGAGCGGTACCTGCAAGCATTCTCCCACACGGTGGGGGTCATGCAGGACGCTGACGGCCTGAGACGGGTGGCCTCCGAAGCGGTGGAGGACCTCTCTTCCCACTCCGTGGTGTACGCCGAGATCCGCTTCGCCCCCCACCTCCACACCGATGGAGGCATGAGCCCCGCACAGGTCGTGCAGTCGGTGGCCGAGGGCCTCTCCGAAGCCGCGGACCGCACGGGTATGGGGTGGTCGCTGATCCTGTGTTCTCTCCGCCACAGCTCCACCTCCCTCGAGACTGCTCGCCTGGCCGCCCGGACCTCGCCGCTGGGTGTGGTGGGCTTCGACCTGGCCGGACCCGAGGCGGGGTATCCCGCCGTGGAGCACCTGCCGGCTATCGAGGCTGCGCTGGACGCAGGCGTGAGGGTGACGCTCCACGCCGGAGAGGCGGCGGGGGCTCCCAGCATCCGTGACGCGTTGTCATGCGGCGCCGAGCGGATCGGTCACGGGGTGGAGGTGATTGAGGACTGCCGTGTGGCCGCCGGGGAGATATCGGAGATGGGACCGGTGGCCACCGAGGTGTTGGAGCGGGGAGTCCCGCTCGAGGTCTGCATCAAATCAAACCTGGACACCAAGGGCTGGGCGCCGGCAGGCCACCCGGTGGGGATGCTGCATCGGGCCGGTTTCGCAGTGACCCTCAACACCGACAACCGGCTGATGAGCAGCACCACCCCCACCAACGAGTTTCAACTGGCGGTGAACCATCAGGGGTTCGGGGTGGATGACCTGGCCGGGGTTACCCGTCGTTCCCTCGAGGCGGCTTTCTGCGACGAGGGGGTGAAGGCCGAGTTGTGGGAGCGGCGGATCCTCCCCGCCTACCGGGCCGAGGGCGCTCGCCTCTCCCCCTGGGTCGGATAGCCTTACAGCCCCTCCGCCGGCCAGGCCCGCTCGCTCCTGCCCAGGAGGGGCGGTCTCTCCTCTCTCGCCACCATCACCACCGCCTCCACCAGGGCGTCGAGCCTTGGCCGCGTCTGCCACCAGCCGACCTCGCACAGCATCAGCCCGGGCCATCCGTCCACCGGCCGTCCGGGAACCGAGAGCTCCTCGGCCATCCCCTCCAGCAGAGGGGCGGGCTCGGTGGGCAGCAGCACCGGAAAGCGCCGACCATGGGGGACCGATGGTATGTGGACACCCCGGATCTGGCGGATCCTGCGAACCAGGTAATCCGCCGCCCGCCGGCAACGCTCCGAGGCCTCGGTCACCGATCGGCCGGACGGGAGGGGGACCGGGGCGGTCACCCGGCGCA
>JAPPKR010000180.1 GCA_028819835.1 bacterium
CTGGCGGCGCAGCGTGTACGGGAGGGTGGGGGCGGTGGTCCTGCGGCGACCAGGCCTGTCCCTCGCCGTCACGGTGTTGGGCCTCGGCGTGCTGCTGGCAGGCCTCATCCCCTACCGAGCCAACTACGACCAGCTCGAGAGCCTGCCCGAGAATGCCGAGTCGGTCCGCAGCTTCGAGTTGTTGCGGAGCGGGTTTCCGGCGGGGGAACTCTCCCCCACACGACTCTACGTGTCCCTGCCCCCGGGCGCCCACGCGCTGGATCCGGCCTCCCTCCAGCAACTGGACGCTCTCACAGTGGAACTCGCCGGGCACCCGGCCGTTGCCGACGCCTCCGGTCCCAGCCGGCCCCTCGGCACCGATGGGCCTCCCGCCTCCGTGCTGCCGGAGTCCATCGCACAGCGGTTCGTGTCCCCTGACGGGAGCGCCGGCCGCATCGACCTGGTGCTGGAGGCCAGTCCCTTCTCTCCAGAGGCCCTCGACGCAGTGCCCGGCCTGCGCAGCCTTGCCCGCCAGACGGGGGCGTCGCTGGGCCTGTCCCCCGGGAGCCTGCTGATCGGAGGGGACACGGCGGAGGCCTACGACACCCGCACCGCGGCAGACCGCGACTCGATGGTCGTGCTCCCTCTGATCCTCCTGGCCATCGGCCTGATTTTGGCGCTGCTACTGCGCTCTCTGATCGCCCCCCTCTACCTGATGGCCACCATTGCCTTCACCTACTTTGCGACCCTCGGTCTGGCGGTGGCGGTGTTCATCCTGGTATTCGGTCATGCCGGCATCGGGTATGCCGTTCCGTTCTTCCTCTTCGTGTTCCTGAACGCACTGAGTGTCGACTACAACATCTATCTGATGTCGCGCATCCGCGAGGAGGCGCGACGGTCCCCGCTCAAAGGGGCCACCCGCTACGCACTTGCCCGCACCGGCCCGGTCATCACCTCGGCGGGGATCATCCTGGCCGGCACCTTCTCCGCGCTGATGACCCTGCCGCTCCAGGACCTGTTGCAGCTCGGATTCGCGGTTGCGGTGGGAGTGTTGATCGACACGTTCATAACCCGCACGTTGATAGTGCCGGCGCTGGTCGCCCTGCTGGGCCGTTGGAACTGGTGGCCGTCCCGTAACGCCCCCGCCGGTCTCCGAAGCCAGGACGCGGATGAACACGCCCCGGCCCCAGGACTCAGGGGACAGGGATAGATCCCCCGGTCAGGGAGCCGACCGGGGGGGTCCCGAACGGAACCCCTAGTCGGCCACGGCTTGGTTGATGATCTCGCCGAGAGCCCGTCGGGCCATGGTGGTTTCTCCCCCGCCGTCCTACACCAGGCCCCCGCCGTCGATCTTGATAGCGGCTCCACTTATGTAGGAAGACTCGTCGGAGGCCAGGAACAGCATGAGGCTGGCGATGTCCTGGGGAGTGCCGATGCGCCCAACGGCGATGCGGGAGGAAATCCGGTCGAACTGCTCGGCGCTACCCGAGGTGCCCCGGGCCTGGGGAGTGTCGACCGACCCCGGGACGATGACGTTGCAACGTACCCCCTGGGGCGCGTACTGGGCGCTGGTGGTAAGGGTGAGTTGGATGACTCCGGCTTTGCTGACGCCATAGGGGACAGCGTGGGGAGTGGGATTCATCCCCGCGCCCGAGGAGACGTTGACGATCGAGGCCCGGCGGCCAATCATGTGAGGGACGGCGTACTTGGTGCAGAGAAACACGCCCCGCAGATTGGTGTCGAGGGTCAGGTCCCACAGCAATTCCGAGACCTCCGCCAGGGGCGGGGTCTTGATCGCTACGCCGGCGTTGTTCACCAGCACGTCCAGCGTCCCGAAGTGTCGGACCGTCTGCTCCACCATGTTGCTGACCTGGTTGGCCTTGGAGACGTCTGTCTCGACGAACAAGCCCTCACCGCCGATATCCTCCACCATCCTTACCGTCCTGCGGCCTTCCGGAACGTTGCGATCCGCCACGGTCACCCTGGCGCCTTCTCGGGCGAACAGCACCGAGGCAGCCCGGCCCATTCCGGTGGCGCCACCGGTAATGATGGCTACTTTGTCGTCAAGCCGGCCCGGCATCGCTCCTCCGTTTCTCCCTTGCGGGGAAGGGAGGTGATCGGACACCTCCTTCCCGAGGGCGCAACGAAATATACCCGTCGCCCTGCATGCAGTTCCGAAGCTTCGACCCCACGATGGAACGCGCCTGGCGAGGCAAGTCCGCGGCAAACCTACAATTCGACCAGGGCACACCAAGAAACGTGGCCCAACCCTCGCAAATAGGACAGAGAATGCGCAACTTCGACCTGATGATCATCGGCACCGGCTCCGGCAACTCGGTGATCGGACCCGAGCACGACGGCTGGGAGGTCGCCGTGGTGGAGCGAGGTCCCTTCGGCGGCACCTGCCTCAACGTCGGCTGCATACCGTCCAAGATGTTCGTGTACGCCGCCGAGATGGCCGAGTTGGCGTCAGACAGCGACCGCCTGGGAGTCCACACCCGCTTCGACGGCGCCGACTGGCCCGCCATCCGGGACCGGATCTTCGGACGGATCGACCCGATCGCCGAGGGAGGCCGGTCCTACCGGGAGGGCCTGCCCAATGTCACCGTCTATGCGGGCTCGGGCCGGTTCGTGGGACCCAGGCAAGTGGCCGTCGGCGACGAGGTGATCACCGCCGACCGGATCGTGATCGCCGCGGGCGGGCGGCCCACCGTGCCCCCGGTACCCGGCCTGGCGGACTGTGGATACCACACCTCGGACACGGTCATGCGCCTCGAAGACCTGCCCGAGCGACTGCTGGTGATAGGCGCCGGCTACATAGCAGCCGAACTGGGAGGCGTGATGGGAGCGTTCGGCTCGAAGGTGACCTTCCTGCTGCGGGGCGACACCT
>JAPPKR010000193.1 GCA_028819835.1 bacterium
TCCAGACCGTCTCCGATTTCTCTGAGATCACGCGCAGCCGTCCCGAGAAGTCCCTTTTGGCTCCCCGGCCTTCCAAGGCGGGGCGCAACAGCCATGGACGGATCACCTCCCGCCATCGGGGGGGAGGTCACAAGCGCCGTTATCGGGTCATCGATTTCCGGAGAACCAAGGACGGCGTGCCCGCCAAGGTGGCTGCAATCGAATACGACCCCAACCGCAACGCCCGGATAGCCCTGCTCCACTACGTGGACGGAGAGAAGAGGTACATTCTCGCCCCGGTGGGAGTGGGTGTGGGGGACCGGATCAGTTCCGGACCAAAGGCCGAGATTCGCCCAGGTAACGCCATGGCCCTCCGCAACATCCCGGCTGGAACCACCGTTCATGCGGTGGAGATCCGACCCGGTGGGGGCGCCAAAATCGCCCGGGCGGCGGGATCGTCGGTGCAACTCATGTCCAAGGAAGGGGGAATGGCCCTGCTCCGGCTTCCCTCCGGGGAGATGCGCATGGTTCCCATGGACTGCCGCGCCACCATCGGTCAGGTAGGCAACACCGAGGCCGAATTGGTGAAGCTGGGCAAGGCGGGCCGGAATCGGTGGAAGGGCGTGCGCCCCCAGACCAGGGGAGTGGCCATGAACCCCATAGACCACCCGCTGGGTGGGGGAGAGGGAAAGTCTTCGGGAGGACGGACGCCGGTCAGCCCCTGGGGCAAGCCGGAGGGACGCACCCGCAAGAAGAACAAGCAGAGCAACAAGTACATCGTTCGCCGTCGATATGCCAAGGGTCGGAGGTAGCAGTGGGCAGAAGTTTGAAGAAGGGCCCCTTTGTGGATGACCATTTGCTGGAGAAGGTCGAGGAACTCAACGCGGCGCGCCAGAAGCGGGTGATCCGCACCTGGAGCCGGCGGTCCACGGTGATACCGGCCATGATCGGCCACACCATCGCCGTCCATGACGGACGCCGCCATGTACCCGTCTATCTGACCGAGTCGATGGTCGGCCACAAGCTGGGAGAGTTCGCTCCCACCAGGACCTTCCGCAAGCATCCGGGCGGCAAGCGGGAGAAGGTGGTGAGAAAGAAGTGAGGACCCAGGCACGCGCCCGTTTCCTCCGTCACTCCCCCTACAAGATGAGGCGGGTGACCGATTTGGTGAGGGGGAAGCCGGTGTCAGAGGCGCGGCACGTTCTAACCGCGGTCAACCGGGGCGCCGCACCCGCCATTCTCAAGGTTTTGAACTCGGCGGTTGCCAACGCGGAGAACAACCTGGAGTTGGATCCCGACGATCTGAGGGTGGAGGCCGCATATGTGGATGAGGGCCCAACGCTCCGGTCCTACCGCGCCCGGGCAAGGGGTCGGGTTGCCCGGATTCGCAAGCGCACCAGTCATCTGACCATCGTGGTGGCAGACTCCGAGTACGACGGAGAGGAGATCTAATGGGACAGAAGACCCATCCCTATTCATTCCGTTTGGGGGTCGTGACCGACTGGAAGTCCAAATGGTATTCGGACCGGGACTACGTGAACCTGGTCAACGAGGACTGGCAGATACGCGACTATCTACGGGGAAGGCTCCTGCGAGGGGCGGTTTCCCGCATCGAGGTGGAGAGAACCCGCGACCGGGTGGTGGTGGAGATCCATACCGCCCGACCGGGGGTGGTGATCGGCCGCCGCGGAGCTGAAGCCGAGCGGTTGCGCAAGGGCCTGGAGAAGCTCACCTCGAAGTCGATCAAGCTCAACATCATCGAGGTCAAGGATCCCGAACTGGATGCTCAACTTCTCGCGCAGGGGATCGCCGACCAGTTGGAGAACCGCGTCTCCTTTCGCCGCGCCATGAAGCGAGCGCTGGGCACGGCCCGAAAAGCGGGCGCCCAGGGAGTGCGAGTGGAGTGCAAGGGCAGGCTGGGCGGAGCCGATATGGGTCGCAGGGAGTGGTATCTGGAGGGCCGGGTTCCCCTTCACACCATTCGGGCCGACATCGACTACGGGGTGGCGACCGCCCACACCATGGTGGGAACCATCGGCGTGAAGGTGTGGATCTACAAGGGCGACGTGTTCAAGGCCCCCTCCTCGGGCGAGAAGATAGCCGCAGAGGTGGCCCTGGCGGCCGGCGGCCCTACCAGGCGTCGCCGCACTCCCGCCAAGGCGCGCGCCGAGGCCGCAGCCGGAGGAAGAAAGGGCCCGCGTCTGATCGAGGCGGGCGGGGGCAAGCGCCCGGTCCAGCCGGCGGCGCCCAAGCGGGATGGTCGCAAACGCGTCATCGAGGCGGGCGGCGGCCGCAAGCGGGCCGCACAGGACACAGATGACATGTGGGAGATGGAAGACTCCGAAACGGGCGCCCCGGCGGCCGACGCCCCGACGGGCGGGGAGGATTCGTCGGAGGAGCGTTCCTGATGTTGATGCCCAAGAGAACCCGTCACCGCAAGGTCCACAGGGGCCGGAGAAGGGGAGTCGCCAAGGGCGGCACCAAGGTGAATTTCGGAGAATACGGTTTGCAGGCCCTGACCGCGGGGTGGGTCACCGCCCGCCAGATCGAGTCTGCCCGCGTGGCGATAACGCGGTCGGTGAGACGAGGCGGAAGGGTGTGGATAACCATCTTTCCCGACAAGCCGGTGACCGCCAAACCGGCCGAGACCCGGATGGGGTCGGGGAAGGGCAACCCGGAGTTCTGGGTGGCGGTGGTCAAGCCCGGCCGGATCATGTTCGAGTTGGGCGGGGTGCCGGAGCATCTTGCCCGGGAAGCGATGCGCAAGGCGGGACACAAGCTTCCCGTGAAGACCAGGTTTGTGGCCAGGGAGGAAGCATGAGTCCGGCCGAGTTGCGGGAAATGAACTATCGGGAGCTCACCGA
>JAPPKR010000034.1 GCA_028819835.1 bacterium
TGCAACGGCATAGACGAGCGTCCCCTGGTTCCCCTGCAAGTCACCGAGACCATCATCGAGCACACCTCCTTCCCCGACCATTCGGCCTCCCTGGAACTCTTCTTGGTGACGGTGGACCTCCTGCTCAGAAAGGCCTTCTCCCGGCGCCGGATGCTGGGGAGACAGGCGGCCGGAGTGACCCTGGACTGCCGAGCGGAGAGCGCTCCGTCGTGGAGGAAGGCGATCAGTTTCAAGCGAGGCGTCCCCGGATGGGAGAAGGCTACTCCGATCGTCAGGCGCCAACTGGAGATGGACCCTCCCCGGATCCCCATCGAAGAGATCCGGCTGACCCTCACCGACCTCAGCGGAGCGTCAGGAACACAACTTGGACTCTGGGCGGACCCGAAGCAGGTCAGATGGCACCGGATCCGAGACACGGAGAGAAAGCTCCGGTCCCGGACGCGAGGAGACCACATCCTGCACCGGGTGGTGGAGGTGGCGCCCTGGCATCCGGCGCCGGAGATGCGGTCGGTCCAGGTGCCCGTCGACCGATCAGGCGACTACGCCATCAAACCGGTGGCGGCGCCCACCCAGGTCTCCGTCCGGGAAGGAGACCGTCGCCGGCCGGTGGCCGTGCTGCTGGGTGACCGGTGGCGCCCGGTGGGCCGGGTGGCCGACCTCTGGACCTTCGACCTGTGGTGGTTGCCGCGACCGATCACCCGGACCTATTACCGGCTGGGAGGAGAGAACGGGCGAGGGGTCACCCTCTTCTACGACCAGCGGGGGGAATCCTGGTACAGACAGAGCGGCTAGCCGGGGAGGGTGGGAGTATGGCTCCGGGCTACGTGGAGCTTCACGCAAAGAGCTTCTATTCCTTCGGGACAGGAGCGTCACACGTCCACGAACTGCTGGCCCGGGCCGCCGAGTACGAGTATCCGGCCATGGCCCTCACCGACACCAACCTGTGCGGCGCCCTGGAGTTCGCCCGCCTGGCCAACAGCCTGGGCATCCGGCCCATCACCGGCGGAGAGTTGACCCTCACAGACGACACGCGGCTCGTCCTTCTGGCCGGGACGCGCAAGGGATACGCCAACCTGTCCCGGCTGTTCACCCTGGCCAACGGCGCGGACCGCCAGAACCCGCGCCTCGATCCCGTGCACCTGCCGGCGCACTCGGAGGGACTGGTCCTCCTCGCCGGAGGGCGCGACAGCCGCCTCTCCCGACTGGCGCTCTCCGGCCGGCTCTCAGAGGCCCGGGAACTTCTCGGTGGGTACCGGGACTGGTTCGGCCCCGACCGGGTGTACGTGGAGGTACAGCAGAACCTCTTGGAGGGAGACACCCGGCGCAACCGGGAACTCGAGTCCCTGGCTCACACCGAAGGCGTGCCGGTGGTGGCCACCAACGACGTCCACTACCACGCGCCGGAGCGCTACCGCCTCCAGAACGCGCTGGTGGCCGCCAAGCACAACATCACCATGGACCAGGCTCTCCGGTACATCAGGCCCAACCACCACCTCACTCTCAAGTCTCCCGAGCAGATGGAGCGCCTGTTCGGTCACCTCCCCGAGGCGCTCTCCAACACCCTGAAGATCGCCGAGCAGTGCTCTTTCGATCTCAGCACCGACCTCGGCTACCGCCTCCCCGAACCCGACGTGCCGGAGGGGCACACTCCCGACAGCTACCTTCGAGAACTCTGCCGCCAGGCCGCTCTCCGCCGCTACGGATTTCTCTCCCCGCCGGTCCGGGAACGCCTGGAAGAGGAGTTCCGGCTGATCGAGATGCATGGTCTTTCCGGCTTCCTGCTGCTCTACCGGCAGATCGTGCTCATCGCGCAGAAGATCATGGAAGACGAGGGCCTGGTACGCCCCGGCACGCCGCTCGAAGAACAGCCGCCCGGGAGAGGACGAGGGTCGTCGGTGGCCCTGCTGGTGGGGTATCTGATCGGCATCAGCCACGTCGACCCCCTCCGGTGGAACCTCACCCTGGACCGGTTCATCTCAGACGACACCACCCTCCTTCCCGACATCGATCTCGACTTTCCCCGTCACCTCCGGGACAAGCTCATCGAGCGGATCCACCGGCATTTCGGCCCCGAAAACGCGGTGTTGACCGGAGCCATCTCCACCTACACCGCCAAGGGCATCATCCAGGACCTGGGCAAGGCGTTCGGGCTGCCGAGCCAGGAGCTGACCCTTCTGTCCAAACAACTCCACTCCCACCATGCGGCGGACCTGAGAGCAGAGATGCTGGAACTTCCCGCTTTCCGGGACCGGGTGGACGCCTACGGGTGGAAGAACCTGATCGAGATCTCCCCCCAACTGATGGGGGCGCCCAAAGGCCTCAGCCAGCACCCCGGAGGGATGATCCTCAGCAGCACCCCCATCCCGGAGATGGTCCCCGTCCGGGAAGGGGCCATCGAGGGGCGCTACATAATGGACTGGGACAAGGACAACGTCGCCGACGCCAACTTCGCCAAGATAGACCTCCTCTCCCTGCCGGCGCTGGACCAGCTTCACGAAGCCCTGGATCTGATCGAAGAGCGGACCGGCGAACGGCCGGACCTGAGCAGGATCGATCCCGAGGATCCCGAGGTCTACGGGATGATCACAGAAGGCCGTTCCAAGGGGGTGTTCCTTCTCCAGTCGCCGGCTCAACTGAAGATGGGACGGCGCCTCCGGCCCGAACACCTCCTGGACCTGGCATACCAGGTGGCGCTGATCCGCCCGGGCGTGGGCGTGCAGGGAAGCGCGGTCTCGCTGTTCCTGGAGAGATACCGCCACGGCGTCTCCTGGGACTACGACCACCCCTTGGAGAGGGGCGCCCTCGAGCGGGGATACGGG
>JAPPKR010000033.1 GCA_028819835.1 bacterium
CATCAAAGAGAAGTGGAACCAGCGTGACCGCCAGCCCGTCTGAGGTGGAGATGGCGGACGCCGAGGGTGCCGGCGAGGAAAACTCGCTGGTCGCCCGGGCCGCCGAGGCGGTTGGAGGGGTGGTGCTGGAGGCCCTGGAGACCGCCAAGGTGGGAGTGGCGGCCGACCGATGGTCCGAGGCGCTGCGGATCGCCCGGGACGATCTGGGGCTGTCCTTTTTCTCCTGGCTCTCGGCCGTGCACTGGGCGAACGACCCGCAGGTCGGCGACCCGCTGTCGGCGGAGGTGACCGAGCGGTTCGAGCTCCTCTGCGCGGTCTCGGACGTGACCGCCGGGGAGTTGGTGGTGTTCTCCACCGACCTGGAGGCGACCGATCCCAGCATCGACAGCCTGATAGAAGTGTTCCCGGGGGCGGACTGGCATGAGCGGGAGTGCCGGGAGATGTTCGGCATCAACTTCGCGGGCCATCCCCGGCCCGAGAACCTCTACCTTCCCAACGGGTTCGTGGGCCATCCCCTGCTCAAGTCCTTCCCCCTGCTCAGCCGGGAGGTGAAGCCCTGGCCGGGAGAGGTGGACGTCGAGGACATGCCCGAAGTCATGGAGGGCGGCTGAGATGACCATGGCGCCCGACATGGTCCGCCACCTCTCGGGAGCGGCGGTCTCGGTGGAACTGGAGACCCCCGACATGACCCTCAACATCGGTCCCCAGCATCCCTCGACGCACGGGGTGCTGCGCCTGGTGGCCAAGGTCGACGGGGAGAGGGCGTTCGACGTGCAGCCGGTGATCGGTTACATGCACCGGGGTTATGAGAAGCTGTCCGAGGTGCGGAACTACCCCCAGATCACCGCCCTGATCAACCGGATCGACTGGGTGTCGGGGTATGCCAACGAGATCCCCTTCATGGTGGCGGCCGAGCGGCTGATGGGAGTGGAGCCACCCGATCGGGCCCAGTTCATCCGCCTGATCCTCACCGAGATGGCCCGCATCTCCTCACACCTGATCTTCCAGGCCTCCTACCCCCTGGAGTTGGGGGCGGCCACCCCGCTGTTCTTCGCCCTGCGGGACCGCGAGCGGGTGCTCGACCTGATCGAGTCGGTCACCGGCGGGCGGTTCCATCCCAATTTCAACCGGATCGGCGGTGTGAAGCCGGCGGTGGGAGCGGGGCCGGTGACCCGAAAGACCATCCAGGACCTGCCCGCCGGTTTCCTGTCGGAGACTCGAGACGCCATGGACCGGGTGCTGTCGACGGCCGACCAACTGGAGGACCTGGTGGCGGGCAACGAGATCGTCCTGGCCCGCACCAAGGACATCGGGGTCATCCCCCCGGAGGTGGCCATCTCGTACGGGGTGTCCGGACCCATCCTTCGGGCCTCGGGGGTGCCGTTCGATCTGCGCAAGGTCTCGAGCTACCTGCCCTACCACCTGTTCGATTTCGAGATTCCCACCGGGGAGAACGGCGACTGCTGGGACCGCTGGTGGATCCGCCTCGAGGAGATCCGCCAGTCGGCCTCCATCATCCGCCAGGCCGTCGACTCCATTCCGTCGGGACCGCTGCAGGCCAAGGTGCCCCGCATCATCAAGGTGCCGGCCGGCGAGATCTACGTGCGGGCCGAGAACCCCAAGGGGGAGATGGGGTACTACGTGGTCTCCGACGGGGGCCTGGGTCCCTACCGGCTCAAGATCCGCTCCGCTTCGTTCTCCAACATCTCCATCCTGCCCTGGGTGCTGGAGGGGACGCTGGTCCCCGACATAATCGCCATCCTGGGATCGCTGGACTTCGTCCTGGGGGACGTGGACAGATGAAGTCCTGCAGGACCCGCCGCACCGCCATTTCCCACCTCCTATCTCGCGAAATTCGCCTCGCCTCTCCCGGCCCTTGGGCCCTTCCCCGCCACCGCCTTTCCGTGGGTCGAACGCGGGTGGCCGGGGCCGGCTGCCGGGTTCGAGGTCTGACCGGTCCCGGGGCCGGTGACGTCTGCTCGGGTCGGGAGGTGTTTGTGACTGCTGTCAGTGTGGATCGGGGCGGTGACACTTTCAACCCCGGCGGGCGGGTTTTCTCGCCGACCGTCGGAAATGTTTCCCAGCTTCAGTGGACGGCCGAGCCTATGGCTCCAGAGAGGGGTCGGCGACCGTGAGTCCCTGGCTGGCCTTGGCGATCTGGCTGTTGGTGGTGGCCACCATCATCCCGGTGATGGGGATGGCGATCGGCTATGCGGAGATGAAGATCTCCGCCCACATGCAGAGCCGGATAGGGCCCTACTTCGCGGGCGGCCGGTTCGGGTGGGCACAGCTCATCGCCGACGGCGTGAAGTTCTTCCAGAAAGAGGACCTGGTCCCCGACAACGCCGACCGCCCGGTGTTCAAGATGGCCCCGGTGCTGGTGATGGTGGGCACGGTGGGGCTGTTCGTGGTGATTCCCTTCGGGCCGGGCCTGACTCCCCAGAACCTCGACCTGGGCATCTTCTACGCCCTGGCCATCTCTTCGGTCGGCACCATCGGAGTGCTGATGGCCGGGTGGTCGTCGGGCAACAAGTACTCCCTGATGGGGGGTCTGCGGGCCGCCGGGCAGCTGATCGCCTACGAGCTGCCGCTGGTGCTGGCGGTGGTCGGGGTGGTGATCCTGGCGGGCACCATGAGCCTCGACGGGATCGTCCAGGCGCAGATCTCGTGGTTCTCCGAGGCCGGATGGAGCCTGGGGATGCCCTTCGTGATAGTCCAGGCCGTGGGCCTGGGGGTCTTTTTCATCGCCAGCCTGGCCGAGTTGTCCCGGATCCCCTTCGACATGCCCATCGCCG
>JAPPKR010000272.1 GCA_028819835.1 bacterium
TGGTCGGGTTGTGGTTGTAGTAGTGGTGGTCGTGGTGGTGGTTGTGGTGGGCCGGGTCGTAGTAGTGGTGGGCCTTGTTGTGGTGGTTGTGGTCGGTGGTGGTCGGGTTGTCGTAGTTGTTGTTGTGGTGGTCGTGGTGGTTGGCGGTGGTTGGGTTGTTGTAGTTGTGGTGGTCGTGGTCGTAGTGGGCGGGGTCGTGGTAGTGGTCGTAGTGGTGGGAGCAGACTCGGTTTGTTCACTGTCCAGGGCCTCCAGTAGGGCGAGTTCCTGCTGAGCCGCGTCCATCCTCTCGATCAACTGTGAAAAGAGCGCTTCCTGCTCTCCTCTGATTCCTTCCAGTTCCCCAAGATGCGACTCGTGTTCTGTCTGCTGGCGAGCCAGTTCGTGGGTGACGCTCCGGTAATGGTTCAGGATCTCCTCCTCGTCACCCCCGACGGCTTGCAAATAGCCCACTCCCACCTCGAATCTCTCCGGACTCCCCACCATCAGCAGGCTCACTGCCTTGCCGGTTGTCAGGTCCATGTAGAGGCGCACCGCCCATTGTTCCAGGGAGGATTGGGCCAGCCATAGATCCGACTCTGCTTGCCTGAGAGCCTCCTCGGTGGCGGCCAACCGCTCTTCCGCGCGCACCTGGGCGACCCAGGTGTCCTCCAGGGCGCGGGCCAGTTCTTCCTGCTGGGCCTGAAGGTCGGCCACCCGTTGGCGGGCGGTGTCCACCTCGTCGGTCTGGGCCCCGATGGCCGGGATGTTCAGCATGGTCAGAACCGCCGCCCCCAACACTCCTGCAATCAACCCGCCCCGCCGCGCCCTGAGGATCATGAGCCTTCCGGTAGCTCCACGGGAGCGTCTCTTCGGTTGAGGCCTTCGAACCGGACCGCTCCCTCGGCAGCCAGCTTCTGAAGGTGGGCGCCCACCGAATAGACGGCCAGTCCGTGAAGAGCCGGATCCACCTCTCGGTAAACGTGTTCCACTACCTCCCCCACCGTTCGGCATCCGGAGCCGACCGCGGCGAGTATCTCTTGTTCGCGTCGGCGGCGATGGGCGATGTACCAAGAGATGACTTCGGTGGGGCGTTCAATCTCCTCCCCGTGACCGGGGTAGAGGCGATCCAGCTTCAGGTCCGTCAACTTATGTAGGGAGTCCATATAAGACGCGGCGTCCGTGATGAGCACCGAGGAGCCTCCCATGATGTGGTCGCCGGTGAAGAGCACTTCCCCGCTTAGAAAGCAAAGGTGGTCGTCGGAGTGGCCGGGGGTGTGGATCGCATGAAGGGCGGCGGCTCCCACCTCCACCACCTCCCCGTTGGTGAGGCGATGGTCGGGCCGGAATCCCGGCCCTGCCTCGTATCCCATTGCCGGAACTTCGAACCAACGCGCCAAGGGGTTTGCCAGAGGTGCATGATCGGGATGGGTATGGGTGACGATCACGGCTCGGACATCCAGCCCCTCGCAGGCGGCTATCAAGGCTTTCCGATGCGTAGCTTCTATTGGTCCCGGATCGAGAACGACCGCTTCCCCCCCGTCTTCTATCAGGTAGCTGTTGGTGCCCGGTCCGGTGAATAGGCCGGGGTTGGGCGCCAGGACCCTCCTCACCTTCATTCGGCATCCTCATAGCCGGGATCGCCGGGCAGCAAGGCTTCCGGCCTTCCTCGATGCATCACCAGCCTGGGAAGGACCGGCGTCACCTCGCCGGCTTCGTCCACGGACTCCCAGGCCTCCCGTGACGTGGCGAAATCGGCCAGGTATTCCAGGGTCTTCTCGGTAGGGAGGATCATCTCCCACTTCCCCGTCCGTCGCCTGCTGAGGGCTCGGCGCGGTTCCACCCACGCCGCCTCGGTCAGTTCCGCCTCGGCCAGCGTCAGGGGTTCGTCTCCCTCAACCCTGGCCAGGTAGAAGCGTGCATCGAAACGCTGCGGCGCCTCCCGCGGGGTCACCCAGTTGGACAGGTAGCGAAGCCGCCCGGGATCGAAGCGCGCTTGGCGGCCGGCAACCCACCGGTAAACGTCTTCGCCCCGCAAGGGCATGGGAGGAGGTTCGATAGGCCGGTCGGTCAGATAGATCCCCACCTCCTCGGCGGTCTCCCGCAGACCTGCCGCCAGCCAACCGGCTTCCCCCGGCGGAGTCCCACCCAGGACTTCTTCGGCCAGGGGGCTGAGGTCCACCGCGTCCACCACCCCTCCGGGGAAGACAAACATCCCTCCGAACACCGCCGATAGGGATCTCCGCACCATCAGCACCTCCAGATGGTTGGCGCGGTCCGCCAGCAACAAGACGGTGGAACTGGGGAGAGGGGATGCGGAGCGGAGACCGGGACGGCTAGGAAGGACCGATGTCATATATCCCCTCGTCACGGTTGGTGAAGGTCGCGAAGAACCTCTTCCTGGTAATGGAGGGAATGAGCAGTGACCTAACCGTGGGAACCATCAGCAAGAGACCCACCGCGTCCGTGAGGATCCCGGGAGTGATCATGAGGGCCCCTCCCACCAGGACCATTATCCCTCCGAGGATCTCTTCGGCAGGGATCTCTCCCCGGGCCATCCGCGCCTGGGCCGATCGCCACACGCCCGCCCCCTGTCTTTTCATCACCACCGCCCCCAGCATGCCGGTGGCGACTATCAGGCCCAGGGTGTTCAACAACCCTATCCGGTTCTCGACCACGGACAGCACATACAGTTCCACCAGGGGAACTCCCACGAAAACCAGCAAGCGCCACATCGCGAGTAACGATACTTCCGTTTGCGGGAAGCCGGATCGGGCGCCGGTAGCCTTCCGCACATGCAGAAGCGGAGGT
>JAPPKR010000242.1 GCA_028819835.1 bacterium
TCCATCTCGATCCCGCCAACCATATGACTTCCCCCCGCGCCCTGTTCAACTCCGGGGCTGTGATCGAGGACCTGTTCGATCAGTTGGGCAAATGGACCAAGGCCTGTCACGCCAAGGACGTGACCTTTGTGGGGAGCCCGTCCATCGTGGCGATGGAAGAGGTGCCGCCCGGCACCGGATACCTGGATTACAACGCCTTTCTCCGATGTATGACCAGACTCGACTCAGACGTCCCCCTGATAATGGAGCATCTGCCTGATCGGGAGACGTACGCACAGAGCGCCGGACGAATCAGGAAGGTGGCCGCCCGGCAGGGCGTCCCGTTGTAGGTTGGAGATCGTCCTCGACACAATGTCGAGGATCAGATGATCGAGTCCTCCCGGCAGCGAGCTTCCGCCACTCAGGAGAGAGTCCTGGCCTTGGAAGGTCATCGCGACCTTTTCGAAGTAAGGCAATCCCTCATGCAAAAGGTCGATACATCAAACCAGGCACGACTCATGACCTTGCCTGACGTCAAGTCTGCTACACATCTGACGCGCTTTCTTTCTAACTGGCACAGGGTTCGATTCCTGACCGCCGGTTCTTCACCTTTACACATCTAACCAAATGGGTCGACCACGATCCTGTCGTAGAAGAGGCAGAAGACAAGCAACGGCAGATCCCTTCCCCTGAAGCCTCATGTAGCTAGAATGCCAAGGGCTCAAGGACACGAAGTAGCCAAGGAGTAAGGTGAACCTAGCCTTGAGCATCTGCATCTCAGGAATCTGGAGGGTGGTTTGCTTCAAGAATTAACGCCGGTGACCTGCTGAGTCAGTCCGTGTCTTCTGCTCCCTTAATTCCTCCCCCACTCTGCACTTGGAATATTCCACGGAATCCTCAACAAGAACCTCTTGTCCTTGATGCCACCCCCGGTGCACAAACCATCTTTGTTGGAGCCAACGGTTCCGGGAAGTCCGCCCTGGGTTTGTGGCTGCAAAGAAACAGCGGCCCGGCTAAGACGAAACGGTTGATATCACATCGCCAGCTCTGGATACAACACGCGGGCCCGAACATGACGCCAGCCGTACGAGAACAGCAAGTCCAGTACCGGAGAAGCTGGGACCTAGCGGACGATTCCCGCTGGTTGGATCATGATCCACAGAGCCGACCGAACTTGCTTCTGTTTGATCTCATCGCAGGTCATAACGCCCGTAATGATCGCCTTGCGAGGCTGGTTGATCAAGGCCGTTCCATTGTTGAGATTCGGGACACTGAACCCTCCCCGATAACACGGCTCAACGGCATCTTACACGGTTGTGACCTATCAGTGCAGGTCGAACTAACCAGGACCGGCACGCTAGATGCAGTACGAAGAGACGGTGCCCGCTACCCGGTATCGCAGCTATCGGACGGCGAGAGAAGCGCCATGATGCTCGCGGCCGAAGTTCTAATGGCAGAGCAGGGATCGGTACAGATAATTGACGAACCCGAACGTCACATACATCGGTCTATATCCGCTCCGCTAATGGAGGCTGTGGCCAACGAGCGACCCGACTGTCACTTTACAATCCTCACACACGACCTTGATCTCGCCTACTCTCTGGTTCGCAAGGGTGCCTCAGCGGTGTCTTTGAGTGGATGTTCTTGGAGTGGCGGAACAGTAGGCGCCTGGGACGCGGAACTCCTCCCCGAAGATGATCAAATGCCCAATGTGGTTCGGCAAGCAATCCTTGGAGGTAAACGTCGGGTGCTTTTCACAGAGGGTAGCCCTACGAGTGTTGACTTCGATATCTTACGACTGTTAATGCCTAACTGGATGCTCAAGCCTATCGGGGGCTGTGCAGAAGTCATCCGGGTCGTTAAGGGACTACGAGCCAGTGCCGATTACACATGGATCGAGGCTGCTGGTGTAATCGACCGAGACCAGCGGACTAGTGACGAATGCGCGGCCTTGCGACAAGACGGCGTCTTTCCACTTGGTGTTCACGAGATTGAGAACCTTTACTATTCTCGACCGATTCTTCGGCGCCTTGCAGAGGCTCAGGCTTCAACCCTTGGAAGGAACCCTGACGAACTCTTGGCTTCTGTTCGGGAGGAGGCCTTGGCGTCACTGTCCAGTTCCGAGGACATAATCCGCCTAGCCCTGAGTGTCTCAGTTGCCTACGTACGCCGACACCTGAGAGAATACGCGCCGACAAAGGAGAACATAGAAGTTGGCACAAACCCGCTGGTCGTCAACATCGACAATCCGTTCAATCAGGAACTGCTACGACTTCGGCAGCTATTGGATGATGAAGACCTGGATGAGGTCTTTCAGTGTTACCCCGTAAGAGAAACCAGGCTCCCCCAACAGGTGGCAGTCGAACTCGGGTTCCGGAAGGTGCGGCACCTGCATAATGCTGCTCGCCATTACCTGAGGACTGACGAAGCACTCCTCGACCAGATACGACAGATAGCTGGACCTCTCCCCACATAAGGGTTGGTGAGTCCCTGTAAACTGCCAGGTCCTACCCCCATTCAGCACACCCCGCCTCATATGAACCGCCCGGGCTTATCGGAGGGTGAGGTATGCACCCAAATCGAAGTGTTAACGGGTCATCGGATTCTGGGTGGTGGTTCAGTTTGAAGGTGAGAGGCAGGCCCCACGGGTTTAGATGAAAGGCAGGATATCTTTGAAGGTTTCCCACATTTCCCTGCCGCTGTCTGTCCACAGGACGACAGCTACCAGCAGAAGGATCAGGACGATCAGCACAGGAAGTGTCTTCAGAAACTGCCTCATCTGAGGTGGTTTCTTTGAGTGCGGTCCATCAAACAGTTCAAGGATGTGTGAGGTGCTCCTACGAGAGTGGACCTAGTTCTGGGAGGATATCTGAGATGGACCCGATTTCACCTGATTTGAGAGCCTCGGTGATGGCTAGGAGTCCCTTGTTGGCGAGCGTTTCGACAGCGTAATACGGCTCGTCTAGGTCACCGTAGAGGGCGACCACCAACCGTTCTATTCTCCGGTCCGGGTCGAGAGTACCTGTGTTGGCGGTGTAGTTATCCTTGCTGCCCGGTACTCCGAAGTTGTCAGGCCGACCGAGATCAAACCCTTGGGTGACCGCGTAAGCGAATCCCAGTCTGACGAGGTCTGCTTTCTCGGGCATGTTGAAGCTGTCCAGTTGCTGGGACGCTGCAGTGCTATCGGGTGTTAGGGCTACGGTTGTCTTGGGCATCTAAGGGTGATCCTATCTTGAGAATGTCGGTGTGCCGGGCAGACCGACGGGCCAGTTGTCTTTCACATATCAGCGCTGACTTCAATGTGTTCCGCGCTTCGAGGGTGTCGATCTCGCCTTTGTGAACGATGACCACCACCTGCGCGGCGATGTTGGGAAGAGCCTTCAGGGTGCTGACCTTATGTTGTGGGTCAAGTCGAGCGAAGGGCATGTCCATGAAGATCGGAGCCTGTATCGGCGCGCACTTCTGGAGGGCCGCCACAAGCGAGAGGGCGACAATGTGCTCGTATCCTGCGGAGCGTTGGGGTTCGACGTTTCCGTCCTTGTGGACAATTGACAGCCCATAGTCCTCGTTGATTGAGAGCCGCGTAAAGTCTGGATCGGATCGTATGGACAGGAAAACCGCTGTTGCTTCCTCCTCAACACGTTGTTTGAGTTCTTCCCGGTAGTTGCCAATAGCAGCCGAGTACATGCTTTGGAGGTTTGTCAGGACACGCTGCTTCTTGGTCGCGGCAACACCTTCCTCCCCACCCCCCTCTGCGATGACAGCTGCCAGGCGGTTGGCTTTTTCGGAGTCCTCGTCTCTTAGCTTTACAGTGTCTCGCAGGGTCTCACGGGTGTTGGTTAGTTGGATCTTCGTGTTAGCCAGTTTGGTTGGAAGATCGGCAAGGGACGGCACATCTAACCCGTCGATCTGATCCTTGGCGTCGGCTAGGTCAGTTGCAAGATCGTGGACCTTCACAGCGGCGTCCTGTAGAGCCTTGTTTCGCTCGTCCAAGCGTGCGACGGCCGCGGGATCCAGGATTCGCTCCAGTGAGTCAATGCGAGACTCTAAGGCCGAGAGTTTGGAACTTTGGTCATGAGCAGAGTGGGTATCTTCTGTTGGCGGGTGGTTCGCTAGTTGCCCGCAACACGGGCACTCGCCTGTCTCCGCGAGTTCCTCTCGGAGTTGGATCAGGAGCTGTCTTCGATCAAAGGCGTCCTGCTCCAGTTCGAGATTCTGTCGCTCTGCGTACAGCTTGTCAAGTTCCGTTGTGATTGTTGGGGTGAGCACAGCGGTCCATGTCTGCGGTGCTACCTCTTTGAACCTGCTGCGGGCAGCCTCGAGGGCTTTCTTCGCCACTTCGTGGTCTTTGGCTACCTGTTGATGGTTGGTTATCAAAACTCGTGCTTTCTCAGAGGCGGCCATCTGCTGTTCGATTTCACTTCTTTCGTCTTCAAGCTCCTTTATGCGAGCCTTAATACTGGCGATATCCTCGTCGCGCCTGTCCAATACTGCGGACAGTAGGGCGAAACTATTAGCGGCCGATTTCGCAAGAGCACTCTTGGTCTTGAGTTTGGAGATGACTTTGTTGTGCTTCCAGGTGAGAGCTCGTAGGTCCTGAATGGCGTTCTTCAGGACTGGAACACCGAGTATCCTTTCAATAGCTTTCTTCAGTTCTTCACCTGCGGTCGGGTCGTGCAACAGGTCCTCATATCGGTTTAGAGCTTCTGCGTCGAAAAGAAAGAACTGCTGGATCTCTTCGGGGATCATCTGCTGTAGAGTGGCCTGTGCTTCTTCCCAACCTAGCGCATCTGACCCTCGTATCACATCGAGCCGTTGCTTGAGCCTGTCGCCTTCAAGGATTAGGGATCGAGTAAGGGTGTAATTGGCGTCTCTCCATGTGACCGCCGCTGTGACCTGCCCGACAACGGGTTCTCCGTCGGCCTCGGCGACGGCTTCTCGGTTGATCAACTCCCGGGGGTCCCGACTCCTGCCGGTCCGCTCGGGGAAACTGCCGCTAAAGAGCCACCGAACAGAATTGAGTATCGTGGTCTTGCCAAGGTTGTTGTCTCCATAAATCACCGCGACTCCGTCCCGGTCAGGCAACTCGATGGCCTGATCGCCTTTGAACGGCCCGAAGTTCGAATAGCCAATCCTGTGGAGTCTCACTATTTGTCGGCTTCGCTAAGGAAAGCGTTGATAGCTTGCTCAAGTCGGATAAGGACTCCTGAACGTAGATCCAGGTGTCGCTGCTCGATTGTCAGGATCTCCGCTACCAGATCAGCATCCAGATGAGGGTATTCGGCAGCCCGTAGAGCCTCGACGGTGTCCTGCAGTTCGTACACGATCCCCTATGTTAGAGGCACCTTGACATTCAGTTCGGTCAGGTCTAGTCGTCGTCCGCCTCGAATCCGCCACATACATCCGGGTCTGCAAGATTGCCGCCAGCGTCGACGAAGGCTCGGTCCAGTTCGATCAGTCCTGCCCTGGTAAAGGCGCTGTTTGCGAACTCGGCCGCGCGGGCGAGTTCACCGAGAATCATTGATCGGCCGCTGGGTTCCAAGGGAGGTTTAGGAACAACAATCGTGTCATAGATCTGGGCGAACGGCTTGCCCTCTGCTCGGCGTAGAACACGACCTCTTCTCTGGATGAACTCGCGTGGGTTGCGGGACGATGCCAGGATCAAGGCATGAGTCGCTACGGGTATGTCAACACCCTCGTCAAGGCATCGGATCGAAACGACCACCCCGCCGTTGATGGAGAAGTTGTCCAGGGTGGCTGAACGGTCACCGGTCATAGCCGAGTGGTACTCGGTGACCGGAAGGTTGGCGTCAAGAAGTTCAGCTACGACCTCCCGAAGCTGTTCTTGGTCCTCGCAGTAAACCAACCAGCGTTGGCCATTGCGATAATGCTCGCTCACCACTGACCGAGCTAAGGGTATCTTGGCACTCGCCTTCTTGATCACCCGAGCTCGCTGGATTAGAAGGCCTTTCACTGGTGGGGATTGCAGCACTTGGGTCGATAGATCATCACCCCTGTGGAATCGAGCGATGAGACGGGAAATCCGTTCCGAAAGTTCGTCCCATACCTCCTGTTCGCGGTCCGAAAGCTGAATTACTCGGGGTTCGTAGGCATATGGAGTCAGGATCGGGGGATCTGCATTGAGCGCGTCTTGCAGCGTGAAAGTATCGACAATCCCACTGAAATACCCAAGCAAAGCAGTGGTGCCTTCCGGATCTCCAGCTCGTTCCGGTGTAGCACTTAAACCCAGCCGGGCGACCGCCGTTACGTCGAAAAGCTGTTTTGCCTGCGGCGCGCCGAGCCTATGAACTTCGTCAGCAACCAGGAACAAACGGGCGGATGCTCTCTTGAGACGACCAAGAAATCTGGGTGACGAAGCTGTCGCGATAGTGCTAACAACCACTCGGTTATCCTGGACTGGTCCTAGCCAAGGACCCAGCAGGTCCTTCCATTCTCCGTGGCCAGCGCCGCAAGGGTGCACTCGGACACGCATGTGGCCTAGATGCTCACGCAGTTCTCTTGTCCACTGATCCAGCAGAGCAACACCGGGGACAAGAACCACCGGACGGCGTCCATCACCCAACTCTCGTCGAATGGCCTCCATCGCCGTGAATGTCTTCCCAGTAGCAGTGGCGTGTTTGAGAAGGCCAACACGACCGGCTGCCTCCCATGCTTCAATCGCCTTCCGCTGGTGCGGTCGGAGGGTGAATCCTGCCGGCGGCTCGGGCTGTGGGGAGATGCGCTCCCGAACTGCGAGAGCTTCGGCTTTGATCTGCCACGGGTCTTCCTTGGCAGCAATGCGGCTGAACTCCTCCAAGGCAAAATTGGGAACCTCATGGACATCTACGCCTTGCGCCTCACCACCCCAGAGTTGGTCGAACCTCTCAGTATTCGACGAAACAAGATCGGTTTCCCGCCCACCAGCCCATGAAGTCCAAGTGGTGATCGAGTCAACATTTCCTCCTACTGCGAAGCCGAGATACGTTTCGTTTATGCCACCACGGAACCCGATCACATCATCATGCTCATCAAAGAACAGCCCGGTCTTGTCGTGAAACATCGATCTTGATGATGCCTTCGCATGTGGAGATACCTGCGCAATACGGACATCAACCACACCATCAACTATCAACCCGGCAAGAGCCTTGGCCGGTTCGGCAAGGGCGGGTTCTTGCAGCAGGCGTTGGTAATCCGCCAAGAGAATCTTGGCTAGCTCGCTGTTTGTCAAGGCTCTGTAGGCGTCCTCGATAGCTTTCGCGTCAGCAGGGCTGAGCGCTGGGGAGCAGATGATCCGAATCTTCCCGCCTCGAGCAGCAAAGTCGATGATCTCTGCCCATACGATGAGGTATACAGCACTGCTGAAGTAGCCTGTTATCCGGTCATAGCGAATCGCGTCGCGCATACAACGCCGGTAGAACTTAACTGCCACATCGTCTCTGTCAGTGAAGTACTCCGCTGCGGGTTCCCAATCCCGGAAAGCCACCTCACCTATCTCCCAACTAGAACCCGTTGGATGCTGAGTTGGAATCGGGTTTCGATAGCTTGTAACAATGATGACCTGCGACATGCGACTATGTTCGCCCAAATTGGTCCGCTAATCGTCTTACGAACCCGCTTCGTGGATACCGAGACTCCGTTCACAACAGCATCGGTCAGAGCCTCGACCGACACCCCTAGGTTGCGGGAGTAGGAGATCCCCTCAGGAACCATAAACAGTTCAGCGTCCCACAGGATCCATGTGTCGAACTGGGTGGCGAACCCGCAGAACAGGACCAGCCGACCGGGCTCGTAGGGAATGTGTATCCTGGCACCTCGGACGTGGCCTGGCAAGGTGATCTGAATCTTGTGCACTCCAATTTCACGCTCTGTCGGAGCCGTAGCATGCCAGAGGTAGGCTTGGATCCTGAGGCCGAGAGCGCCTGTCAGCGTTGCCAACAGTGGTTTCTTGCGGGGTTCGCTCTCAATCGTGGTGTGTACGCCTAGGTCACGACGAAACATTGCATCAAGATCGGGGCGGATGCGTGAAAGCCCGGGCATAAACGCGGAACCTATCCGATAGCCGCAAGGGAGGGATCAAAGTACCGGCACCGGTCATGCTGCCGAAAAGGATGTCCGCCAGCAGCCGTGTTGATGGGGTTTCCGAACCCGTCCGCCGCTGGTCTTGGAACTGCCTGCAGGTTGTAGGTGCGTGTGTCTCTGTTGGGAATGTGGCAAGATGCTATCAGGCGAGGATCCCGTGAGGTCAAGAGATCCTGGCAACGGGTGTAGGGGGGCCACTTGGATGACCGGGTGCCGCGATAATCAGTGATTCTGCCACAGGCTCGTGAAGCGTCAGGGAAGAAAATTGGCATCGTAATTGCGGATGAACAGTTCGCTACCCTTGTCTCTGCCCCCGCGGAACCCGTCCCGCTTCTTCAGTCCATTGCGTTGATCGTCCGTGCGATTGATCGTATAGTTCCATCTCTGGCCTTTGACCGAGGAGGTCCATTCATACAGCCCCCGAACATCTGGGTGGTCGTCATATGTGAGAAGGAATAGCAGCCGATCAGCGTTGCGCTTCAAACATTCTGCAAGACGCTGATGATCGTCATGCTCAAAGACGGCACTGTAGAACTTCTGCTGGTCAGCTGCGTAGTAGGGGGGGTCCACAAACACGAAGCATTTGTCGGGCAGTTCGTCAACGACTTCCTCAAAGTCATACGAAGATAAAACCGTACCCTGCAGTTTGTCCGACACAGTACGTAGATGTGGTGGCCAGTTCTCGGGCCGCATTGAGTACTTGCGCCCGAAGCCCCAGTAGCAGTTCTCAGCTCGCATGATGCCACTGTAAGATGTCCGGTTCAGATAGAACCATCGGAAGGCCTTTTCAAGGTCGCTCTCCGGCTTGTAGTGGTTCTTGTAGTACGTGTGGTTAGCTTTGGTGGCTTCTACCCCATCAAGAAGGTCAATCAATCCCTCAACATCATCCCGAATCTGCTCTAGGGTATTGATCACATCTGCATCAAGATCGTTCAAGACTGACATTCCGGAAGACGTTGGTTTAGCGAAGAAGACACTCGCGCCACCTGCGAATGGTTCGCAATAGTCGTGATGAGGTGGTATTTCCCTGAGAATGAGAGAACGCGCGTAGAACTTCCCGCCTGGGTACCGGAACGGAGAGTTGGATCTGTTGGAACGGGGCAGATCCAGATTAGCCGAGGTCACACTGTCCATCCTCTAACGCCGAGGGCGGGTCTCGGAACTGGAACTGGCCACCCGTCGAAATGGGGGGCGAGACGGTTCTCCAGCAAATCCTCATGTAGTTCTGTGATGTGTTGCTCGTGACGGGGGAAGGAGTCTTTCTGTCACCCTAGCGTCTGACAGTGACGGATCGTTGACAAAGCCGACGACCGCTCGTTTTTCTTACTCCCTAGGTGTGACATCGCGGACTGGCCAAGCGGGGGCTGCCGTCCCCAACGACGTTGGGGAGGTTGCCGGTCGGGCAATCCTAATAAATTGGGCTGCGGGTCTGCCGTGGATCCATGCTTCGATGTCGCTCCGTGGACCGGTAAGCCATCGGTGGCGACCCGGGACCCCGGTGGGGATCCGATAGGTCAGGAGGAAGTGGTTGCGAGGCTGATGGAGCGGAGGTAGGAAGGGTACCGAGCGCCAAGCGGCCGGGCCAGCCGTCTCTAGTGCTAATGACGGCGTCGGGAACTCCCAAAGGTGCTTGTAGCTGAGACGTCGGATGGTGGCGCTGTCACCCACTCGACCTAAGATCTCCAGACATGTATAAGGGCAGGTTCTCATAACCTGGGGCGCTCTCCAAAGCGGCAAAGATCGTGTGTTGTCACTGGCCGACAGGGCTTCAACTGTGGATGCGATCACGGAGTTGATCTGGAACAGTCTGGATGCAGAGGCGACATCCGTCGATGTATTGGTGTCAATCAATGAGCTCGGCGCGCCGATTGAGTTGGTCGTCATGGATAATGGCCACGGAATCGCTCCGGACCAGGCTTGGAGGCTGTTCTTAACGGAGGGAGACTCGTGGAAGAAAGACAAACGGTTCTCCGATTCCCTCAACCGACCCCTCCACGGCCAAATGGGACGAGGCCGGCTCATCACCTACTCCGTTGCGGAAAGAGTCGAATGGTCAAGTGTCAGTTCAGCACAAGGTGGCCAGCAACGAATTGTCATTCGTGGAACGCGAGAGCGTCCTAATGGCTTCGAAATCCTAGACGCCCATGATGTCAACGAACCGGCCGGAACAACTGTCATTCTTGCGCTCCGCGATGTCCAGAAAGCTGCAAGAATTGCTGATGAGGGTTTCGAACAAGGCGTGGTAGAACGCCTCGCAGAGTCCCTTATCAGCCTCAAGGGCGTTACAGTCCGATGGCGAGGAAGGTCACTCGACGCGGAGCAGGCCATCCGTTCACGTGCCGAAGTGCCCCTCACCGGGATCGAAGCTGACGTTCTACGCGGGTATCCCTCTCCCCTATTGACGGTGATCGAGTGGAACCGCCCATTCGGCTCGAAGGGGATCATCCTGTGTGATGACGCAGGATCTGCGATTACCAACTACAAGCCATCAGGCCTACCAGCAGTTCCGTTTTCCTGGAGCGCTTATCTGCGATGGTCAGGATTTCGAGATCCAGAACTCATGGGAGTAGCTGATCTCCACGTGCCGAGACTCCGGCACCCGGAAATCCTTTCTGCGACGGAGCTAGCACTCACCAAGTACCTTGCCGGGCGTTTCGCCACCGAGCGAGGGCAAATCGTACGAGTGTGGAAAGAGGAAGGGGTGTATCCATATCTAGGTGAGCCAGACACCCGATTGGAGATGGCGGAGCGTAGCCTCTTTGAGGTTGTAGCCGTCCTCTCAAGTTCCGCAATTCCAACAACGGGAACGGCTCAGAAGCGGTTGTCCCTTCGGCTCCTAAGGGAGGCCCTCCGGGCTGAACCGTCGCGTCTCGGGACAGCCCTTGAAGCAGTGCTCAATCTCCCCGAAGGCGAACTCAAGAGCCTTGAGTTGCTATTGAAGCGTACTGAGTTGGGGTCATTGATACGATCAGCCCACCGGGTAGCCAATCGGCTTGACTTCCTAGCTGGTCTCAGTTCGATTCTGTATACCGACGAGACGGCGAAGGTCTTTCGAGAAGTTGATCAGCTTCACCCCATCCTTGTCCGTGAGTCGTGGGTATTCGGTGACGAATGGGACTCTTCATTGTCTGAGCATGGACTCACCAAGGTAGTACGGACGGCAGTTGAGGCAAGCGGAGAAGCTGTGTTGGCGTTGGAACCTGTGAAGCTAGAGAGTGGGAAGGGAGGACGCGTTGACATGGTATTCCATCGTCACATTTTCGAGAGTCGGTTGACTCGTCACCTCGTCGTCGAACTAAAGCGTCCGGGAAAGCTTGATATGACGCACTTTTCCCAAGTAGTTAACTATGCCCAAGTGATCACTGATCATCCCGAGGTGGCCAATTCGCCCCACAAGTGGGATTTCTGGCTGGTGGGAACGGACATGGAAGCAGCTGTGAAAACAATGCGGCAGAACGACAACTCTCAACCAGGGCTTGTTAGTGACTACGGTGCCTTCAGGCTATACGTCATCACGTGGGGTGAACTGCTTGACCAGCTGCGTCACCAACTGGAGTGGTATCGGGAAGAACTGGCCATCTCACCGACCGAAACAACTGGTCTCGCATACCTCCAAGAGTCACACCAGGAATTTCTACCGAACGCCACTGACGATTGAGACGAACCGCTGGAACCCTCACTGAGTGCCAGCAGGCCTGAGCCACCCTTTGAACGTAACATCGCCCAATAGCCCCGGCCCAACTCGGGGAAGTTAGCCGACGTCGGTAGGCGCTGACGGAGGCTACATCCGCCCTCTGGCGGCAACGTCCGTTGGCGAATGCACCGTCGGCCCATCCGCAACTAGGCCAAAGCGTGAGCGTAGGAACAAACCATGCTCACGTCCGGCTGCGAACATTTGCTTAAGCGAGCCCACGAGACTCTCCTCGGTAGGTCGGGAGAACGTCAGCTCTTGGAACTCCGCGTAGTCAAGCAGTAAGCAGGGAACGGTAGTTTCTTCAAAAACGGAGAGGACTAGTCGGCTACCAGCCGAGCGCTCCGGATCGAATAGTTCCTTGACTATGACGAGGCCCAAGACCTCGCGACCGGACATATGGAGCTCCCAGAGTTGCCCATCCGTGATGATGCCGATGGAACTGCCAGATCGGAGGTGGTTGATTGATCCCTTCAGTTGGGCTGCAGCCTTTCTGAGATGCTTGTCGGTAGTGGCCTTCTTGCGATCAATGGTACGACCGAGGGCCGCCTCGGTGACGGGGCTGTCCTTAGCCTGAATCAGCAGCACAGTCCATTTGGTGGCCACAAGCACGTCCACGAACTCTCGTCTGTCGTTCGCTCGTACTGGATTCCGGTAAACTTGGTCATAGCTGAACGCCCGATGTAGCCCCATCTCAATGTCACGTTCGTTCAAATCGCCCGGAGAGGTCTGCCTTTGTTCGCATAAGTTGTCGGGAGGTAGCGTCTCAAGCAGGTTGATTCTTAGGGAGGCATCGTCTTCGGCTGTAGACCGAGCCCCAAACCATGAGATCATGTCGTCGTCGAACTGACGGGCGAACTCCAGGGTACCCGGCACGAATCGGATCGTGTTCACCAAGTGTCGAAAGCGAGTGGCATCCGGGTTCTTAGCCCGGAAGCCAATCAACTTTCGATTGTGTTCGTCATAGAAGTGTATGTCGAAGGAGTCTGACGATAGCACCTGCACGAATTCGTGGGCTAGCTCATCGTCGAAGAGCGGAGTACGGACAATAAGTGGTTCATCGTGGTCATCGAAAAAAGCTGAAATCAAACCAAAGGTGTCCACATCACCAGCGCGCAGAGGGACCAAGTAAATGCGGAAGAATTTTCGCAACCGAGCTGTTGCAGCGATTTCCCTCATTGTCTTCGCGATGAGAATCATTCGGGAGGAGGCTGCGTCGCGCGTGGGCAGAAGACCGCCCTTGAAGTCGACCAGTGTCTGTGGAACAGCTGGGTAGGTGACAGACTCGGACCAACGCAAATAAGCCTGTAACTTGGGAGCATCGCCAGCTGGCACAAAGGCGGAACAAGGGATGTCGTCTCTGCCAGCAGCGACCCGCATCATCGCCCCTGCGCGTGAGATAGTAGAGGTGACATCTCGGGTTTCCCGATCCACATTCCGCAGGCAGTGGACGGCCCGCTCGGTCAGTCCTACAGCCACCAGAGGCGGTTTCCCCGGAACCTCCAGATACAATATCAACTCCGTATCGCGAGTTTGCCAATCTCCCTGTGCGTAGCGGACCAAGACGTATTCGTTTTCACTAGCGTATTTGAAGCACTCGGAGTGGATTCGAGTCATCAGCCGTGGACGGGTCAGAATTGTTGTGCGGGGGGATCGGTCTCCGACGGACGTGGCCTCTGCCCGGACTGCAGCGCCCAGTCGAGGACGGCGCGCCGACAGGCGGCGAGGTGGTTGGTAGCTTCTCCGAGGTCGCGGTTGAGTTTCAACGGGGGATGAAGCGGTCTGGGGGAGGCCATGTTGAGGATGGCTCGTAATTGAGATCTTGCCCTTGGTCCTCACCGCCTCCAATGGGCAGAGGTAGTGTGTCTGGGTCCGAACTCGGGTCTCGCCACTCGAACCGACCGACGTAAAATTCTGATGTTGAAGAGACGCCGTGGTCGCGTTCCCGCTTCTCCCGTGAATAGAGGAAGCCGAGCATATAGACGGGAGGTGCCTTTCCCCAGCGCTTTTTGCTCTGAAGGGAATGATGGATTTGCTGCTTCTTGATCCAATTCATTAGAGGGTCTAGCAGCGCTCGAACATCGTCGTGGTCGTCCGCGTCAACCACAAAATTGCCGCTGTACCTCCGAGCGAGGTTATGAGAGATGTCGTCAAGTGACATGACTTTTACCTGGTTTGGTAGCTTATTGGGCCACTCGGCCGTAGCATGTCGGTATGCCTCCCGCCCTGCGGCAAGCCCCACTGGTATGGCCCGAGCCAGGGTGGCTCGCATCCGACCGAGTGGTTTACGTTTTGGCCATATCAGTATCGGATCAAAAGAACCGAGGAAGGCTTGATCGGTCAAGTCGCCCCGGATCCATTCATCAAGACGCTCGGCATCCACGCAGGCGAAACTGATCGGATTCTTAGATCTCAGGCCAATCAGGAAACGGTCGCCCTCGGGAAACCAGGTATACGCTGAGACCAAAAGGGCTACCATCTCGGCAAGGCATTCCTCGAACGCACGTGTTTTATCAAGACACTCGATGCGTATCTGCGTCTTGCTGTTCACCGCATCCGTGTGAACGGATTCCACTACCAGCGAACGAGTTGATGCGAAATCAGGAAAATGCCTTGTTCGGAGACCGCGGTTGGCCGGGGCAGCCGAGAGTATCTGGCGGATGTGTGGATCGTCTCTGTGTTCGAGAAGGAACAGCCGGAGAGCAAAGGAAAAGGCGAGGCATTCATCGACAATGCCGGCCACCTCGTTCACCAAATCAAACATGGACATAGTTTCGGAGTTGCCATGGAGATCCGTGTAGACAACTGACACGGGTGTCACCCCTGTCTCTTGGATGAACTTGACTTCATGGGCGATTCCGTTCCGCACCGTCGGGTTGTGGAACCACCCGACCGACTGCCATCCTCTGGCAGTCAGCGCATCCCGGATCAGTTGGGGTCTCAGCGGCAGTTGTTTGCCGTCATTAGCTAAGAGTCGGTAGGCCGCAAGGCCGAGCAAGCTGTCAAAGGACTGCTCAACAATCCTGAGGTACCACTGGTTCAAGTAACGAGTGACCGCCTCGTAGGGGTTCATGCTGTCAAGGTCCATGCCTTCGAGCTCTCCTGCGATCTGTTCAACAGATTCGATCGCCTGCCAGACATCGTGACCGCAGGAGAGAAAGTCGGAAGCAAACAGAGCACCGTCGTCTTGGTAGGTGTCTACAAGGTGGCGGTGATACTCAGTAAAAGCAGCCTCGAAATACAGACAGAGCGGACGGTCTTCCAGGTAAGAGCCCACCACGAAACTGTTCCAATCCATTGAAGGGTCCAGATCGTCGGGACTAAGATCCAACACTCTCAAGACAGCCCTCAGCCCACGTTGACGTCTCGCCCCATACTCCGAAACCGTCTGCGCTGCCGCTCTAAGATCGCCCATCATCCAAGTATCGCAGACCTTGGCTCCCGAACCCAGCACTCCAGGGCCTGCCCTTCAACTGACGAAGGCATACCAATGCTCCCGTGCATATTTCGGATCGGGGACTCGGGTAACCGCGGCGTGCCAGAGAATCTGGGTAACCCGACAAGAAACCGCAGGTAGATGGGGCTCTTTCTGTGGAGCTGACGGGACTTGAACCCGTGACCTCTTGCATGCCATGCAAGCGCTCTTCCAAGCTGAGCTACAGCCCCCGGCTTCCCGGAGTATATATCAGGCGGACTGGAGCTCGGAGGCCGTTTGAGGGGAGGGCGCGGTCCAGGGAATGCGGGGCGCGTCCCCCCACAACCCCTCCAGGCCGTAATACCGCCGATGGTCCGGCGAGAAGATGTGTATCACAAAGTCGCCGTAGTCCAACAGGACCCACTCCGCCTCCGCCAAACCCTCCTCCCCGACGCGGTCACGCCCCTTGTCCCGAAGAAGGTGTTTCAACTCCGCGGCCGCGCTCTGGATGTGCAGGCGGGAACGGCCCGTGGCGATCACGAACACATCGGTGATGCCCATGGTCTCCCCCACCCGAAGCAGCACGACATCGGTGGCGCTCTTCCGCGCCAGAAGATCTGCGACCAGCCGAGCGGCCTCGAGCGTCTCTACTCAAACACCTCCTGGGTACCGATGTGTTCTCCCATCATAAGCCTCGGGGAGGTAGGTAGAGCCGGTTTTCGGTGATGTATTCCCCGACGCCTCCGGGAACCAGGGAACTGATGCTCAGTCCCGACCGAACCCGCCGGCGGACCTCCCTGGAACTGATCTCCAGACGTGGGAAGTCCAACCACACCGGCGGACGGCCCACGGCCTCCTCCACCTCGGCAGGGTCGGTTCCCGGCCGCCGGGCAACCGCCAGGCGGGCGCGCCGGACCACCTCCTCCCACCGCATCCAACTGCGCAATCCCTGAGCAGCATCGGATCCCATCACCAGATAGATTTCGTCCCGGGACGGGAAAGTCTCCAGGGTGTCCGCCATGTAGCTGGGGCCCTCCCGCCGGGTCTCGCAATCGTTGACCGTGTAGTGGGAGACCCCCTCGGTGGCTCGCTTCACCATCTCCAGCCGGTGATGAGCGGCGGTCGGCGGCGGGGAGGGCTTCCACCAGGGAATTCCGGTCGGTATGAACTCCACCACCGAAACCCCGAGTTGGCGATAAGCGGCCTCCGCCAGTGCCAGATGAGCCAAGTGAGGAGGATCGAAGGTGCCACCCAACAGAGCCCTGATCACCCCCCCTACCTTAGCCGTTGCCCAAGCGGCGGAGCCGGTCGAACTTGCGGCGGCTCCGGTTACCTAGCCGCTCCCCGGGCCGGGACCAGCCTGAGCCTCCCCAAAGGGTGGCTCGCTCTTCTCCCGCAGGCCAATGCAGGCTCGGGGTTGGCATACCGCCCGTCGACTCGCAGGGACAGATGCACTGCCGGTAGCCCGTGGTCGGCGCCCGACCGGCCCAGCATCCCACCAACTTCTATCCACTGGCCCGCCGAGACCCTCACGGACGACAGATAGGAGACGCTCACCCGCAGCCGGTCGTCGGGAGCGATCGTCACCGACAACCGGCCTGCCACCCTGCCCGCGAAGGTCACGGTCCCTGAGACGGGCGCTCGCACCGTTCCGGCCCAGGGGGAGGTCAGGTCCACACCCCAGTGGCCCCCTCGGTGTGCAGGCGAGAACCGGCGAACCGTCTCTCCCGGCACGGGGGGCGTCAATGCGAGGTCACAGGACAAAGCGGCCCAAGCCGGGGAGGGCAAGAGCAACACCACCACCGACAGGAAGGCGGCCCACCACCCAACCGGTCCGAAGCGACATCCATTCACCAACACAGCATGACACCGCACTGTGTTCGATTTCAAGTCTCTCCCCCCGGTTTTCCACGCCGCCCCGTCAGTTTGGCAATGGATTTAACTTCCAAGGACACGCTAAATTTCGACACCGAGCACCGATTCCACCGAAAGGAAGCTTTGAAAAAGACCAGAGTGGCCTTGATGGGATTCGGGCGAATTGGGCGAAACGTCTTCCGCCTCCTGGCAGGCCATCCTTTCCTGGAAGTCGGAGTGATCGCCGACGTGGCCGATCCCGTCGGGCTGGCCTACCTCCTGAAGTACGACTCCATTTACGGCCGGTACCCCGGACAGGTCTCCTACGCCGACGGCATGTTGCTGGCCAACGAGCAGGAAACGCCGATCATCGACGCCCGTCGCCCCGGCGACGCCGACTGGCGGGAGTGGGACGCTTCGGTGGTTGTGCAGGCCACTGGGCAGCAACAGACAATGGAGGAGTGCCTTCGCCACATCGCCGCCGGCGCGCGGGGAGTCGCGCTGGCCTCCACCCCCCTCACGCTCGGTGACATCCCCATTCTCCTCCGGGGAGTGAACGACCACGTCATGGAATCCGGCACAGAGGTGATCGCCTTGGGCTCCAACACCTCGAACGCCCTGGCCCCGATCCTCTGCACCCTCTCGGACAGCTTTGGGCTCCGCCGGGGGTTCTTCACGAGCGTCCACGCCATAACCAATGCCCAACGGCTCGCCGACGTGCCCACTTCGGGCTTCCGCTCCAGCCGGGCGGCCGCCGACAACATCATCCCCTCGCCTACCAGGGCGGCCGAGATCCTGGCGTCGATCCGTCCGGAGTTCTCGGGAAAACTGAGGGCGCTTGCCCTCAACGTCCCCGTCGCAGACGGCTCCACCGTTGACCTGGTGACCGAGTTGGAGACTGCGGTGGACGCCGACCGGGTG
This sequence comes from bacterium, assembly GCA_028819835.1. Next base: position 17,940 of record JAPPKR010000242.1, read on the forward strand.
AACCAGGCCCTGAAAGAGGCCTGCCAAACCCGCTACCGGGGAATCGTCGAGTACTCCACCGATCCCATTGTCTCCTCCGACGTGACCGACGTCACCGAGTCGGCGGTGTTCGACAGCCTGGCCACCATGGCTATCGGGGGTCATCTTGTCAAGACCGTGACCTGGTACAACAACGGCTGGGGTTACGCGGCGCGCATTGTGGAGGTCCTGGAAAAGATGAGCGGAGCATGACGACCAGGGTGGCGATCAACGGTTTCGGGAGGATCGGGCGCTCGGTGCTGCGAATCCTCATCCAACGAAGCCTGCCTCATCTGGAGGTGGTGGCTGTCAACGACCTGGCGGACGACGACGTGCTGGCCTACCTGCTCCGGTACGACTCGGTGATGGGCCGCCTGGATCAGGAGGTCGGGTTGGCCGAGGGTGTGATGACGGTCGGCCGACATGAAGCCCGCATGCTGTGCGAACCGGACCCCTCCCGGCTTCCGTGGGACGAACTGGGAGTGGACGTGGTGGTGGAGTCCACGGGAGTGTTCCGCACCCGCAGCGCCCTGACCAAACACCTGGAGGCGGGCGCCAAGCGGGTGATTCTCACCGTTCCCCCCAAGGACGCCCTCGACCTGACCCTGGTGCTGGGCGTGAACGATCACCTGCTCGGGCCGGACGCCTCCCTCATCTCCAATGCCTCCTGCACCACCAACTGCCTTGCCCCTCTCGCCAAAATCCTCCACGACCACTTCGAGATCCGCCGCGGGCTGATGACCACGGTGCACGCCTACACGAACGACCAGAGGCTGGCCGACGTTCCCCATGCCGATCTTCGGCGTAGCCGCGCCGCCACCGAGAACATCATTCCCACCAGCACCGGAGCCGCCAAGGCGGTGGGGAAGGTGCTTCCCGAGTTGGAGGGAAGGCTGGACGGGATGGCGATGCGCGTGCCGGTAGCCGATGGGTCGATAGTGGACCTGGTGGTGGAACTGTCGGCGGATGTCACGGCCGAAGAACTGAACGACACGGTTCGGGCCGAAGCGGCAGGGCGGTTCGCCGGGATCGTGGAGTACACCGAGGCCCCGGTCGTCTCCTCCGACATCATCGGCAATCCCCATTCCACCGTCTTCGATTCGGGAGGCACCGAGGTCCTGGGCGCCAACCTGGCAAGGACCCTCGCCTGGTACGACAACGAGTGGGGTTATTCCAACCGGGTGGTGGATCTCATCGACCGACTGGCGAAGCTGGCGCCCTGATCGGCCCGACAGGGGCTTTCCGACGGTAGTCGGCGAGGTTCTCCACGAACTGCTCCAGTTGTAGGAGGTTTCTCACCTCATACACCTCCGTGCAGTGCGCCGACATCCGGGATTGGAGGGAATCCCCGGTGTCCCAATAGGCCCGGGGCTCGGGATTCAGCCAATAGACCGCCTCGGCCACTCTCGCCATCTCCGCCAAGGCCTCGCCTGCGAAGTCGCGGTAGTTGTTGCGAGCGTCTCCGGCGATGATCACGGTGGAGCGGGCGGTCAGCTCGCCTCCGTAACGGTTGGAGAACCGGGAGAACGCATTCCCGTAGTCGGAATGGCCGTCCAGTTCCACCACCTCGGCTTCCGAGAAGATCCGCTGGGCGGCCTCTCCGAAGCGGAGGCCGGGTGTGAGAAGGCCCGTGATCTCGTCCACTCCGTCCACGAAGGCAAAGGCTCGAAGACTGGAGAACCGGGCCGACATCGCATAGGTGAACTGCAGGGTGAAGCGGGCGAAGGTCGCCATGGAGCCCGAGACGTCGCACAGAAGGAAGATCTCGGGACGGAAACGTCGCATGGAGCGGAAACGAACATCCAGGGGGACCCCTCCGGTGGCCAGAGAGGCCCGGACCGTGCGGCGGAAGTCCAGACGACCCTGGCGGCGGTGTAGATCGCGCCGGGCGAGCCGGGCGGCCAGTTTGCGGGTGAGCGGCCCTATCAGTTCCTCGATCCTGCGGAGTTGCGCATCGGAGGCATGCATGAGGTCCATTTCCTCCAGCGGCGGGGCGCGCAGCGTGGCCGCCACCGCCTGGCTTCCCCGATCGGCCACCAGCCGTCGGCGAATCTCCGCCATCAGTTCCTCCCTCAGTCTCTCGATCAGCGCATCGACCTCCTCGGCCCGGAGGCGCCTCTCAAGGGTTTCATCGCCGAGGCCCGGGTGGGATCCCCGTTCTTCCACCAACTCCATCAGCATCTGTCGCAAAGAGTCGGCGTCCAGGCGGCGCAGGGTGCGGTAGAGGTAATAGGCGCCTCCCACCGGGCGCCCCGACGTCATCCCCGCCAATTCCTCCACCGCCCGCTCCACCAGGCCGCGGACCGTCTCCCAATCGTGACTGCCCATCGCCGCGGCCAACAACTCCGCAAGGGATCCCATCCCGCCGGAGCTTCCTTGCTGTGAAGAATCATCAGAGGAGACGGACTCTCTTCCGGTGCCGGTCTCGGCCGGGGGTGGAGGCCGGTCCAGGCCGAAGAACACCTCGAAGGCGATGTCGAAGGCATCGAGGTGCCGGGCTGACTTGACCAGGGTGGCTCCCAAGGCGGCCTTGAGGGCGGCGCGGTCGGCCAAGTCCACCACGGCCGCGGCTTCCAGGGCGTCGATGGTCTCCACGGTTGACACCGGAATCCCGGCCGCTCTCAACTCCTCCACAAAGTCGGTGAGCAGACCCAGCACGGCGGTTCAGCTCTCGGTGGCCAGTTCCTTGAGGGCGATGTCTATGTCGGCCTGATACTTGAGCAGGACGTGCGATGTCTCGGAGAAGGACTCCGAGTCCACTCTCGCCACTCCAAGGGTGAGCAGGGTCCGCGCCCAGTCGATGGTCTCTGAAACCGATGGAGGCTTTTTTAGAGCCATTCCCCTGAGGCTGCGGGCCACCTGGGCGATGGAATCGGCCAATGCTTCCGGTAAGCCAGGAGCACGGGCCAGGAGGATCTCCCGTTCCCGTTCCGGGCTGGGATAGGGGATGTGCAGGAACAGACACCGGCGCCGCAGCGCCTCGGAGAGTTCACGGGTGTTGTTGGAGGTCAGGATCACCAGGGGCTGGGAATCGGCCTTGACCGTCCCCAACTCCGGGATGGTGATCTGGAACTCGGAGAGAACCTCCAGGAGCAAAGCCTCGGTCTCCATCTCGACCCGGTCGATTTCATCAACCAGGAGCACGACCGGATCGGGCGACGAGATGGCGGTCAGGAGAGGGCGGGGCAGCAGGAAGCTCTCCGAGAAAATGTCCTCGGACATCTCCTTCCACCCGGACGAGGAATCAGAGGATATCCGAAGCAGTTGCTTCCGGTAGTTCCACTCATAGAGGGCCTTCGACTCGTCGAGGCCCTCATAACACTGCAGCCGGACCAGCCTGCGTCCCCCGCCGGCGGCCATCGCCTTGGCCAACTCGGTCTTCCCCACCCCCGCCGGACCCTCGGCAAGCACGGGCTTGTTGAGGCGCATGGCAAGATAGATCACCTGGGCGATCCGTGCAGACGGCAGGTAACCCTGGGCCGCGAGGGCGTCAATTATCGCCTCGGGGGACTGGAACGGGTCGGGAATTGCGGATCTCCCTGGTGCGGGAGCACCCAGTTTACCCGACGCTGCAGGGGGTCCCCGCAGCCGTCTTAGCCAACTGTCCCCACGATCGGTAATCTTAAGGAACGCAACTATGAAGATCATCATTGTTGGGGCTGGCGCGGTCGGCAGCTATCTCGCCGAACGCCTCTCAGCCGATGGCCAGGAGGTGGTGGTCATCGAAGCGGATCCCCACACCGCAGAGGCTCTCAATTCCCGTTTGGACGTACTGACGATCACCGGCAACGGTGCAGGTCAGCGCGTGCTGAAGGAGGCCATGGAAGCGGTGGGCGACTCCGTGGACCTACTAATCGCGGTCACCGATCAGGACGGGGTCAACGCACTGGCATGCCACTCGGCCACCACCCTGGGGATAAACCAGACCGTGGCGCGGATATCCGATTCCGCCCTGAGGTCGGGGCTCCACAACATGGGAGTAAAGGTGGTCATCGATCCGGATGAAGCCACCGCCGACGAACTGGTGAGGCTGGTCCGGTTGAGCGGCCTCTCCGAACACTGGGAGTTCGCCAACGGGAGATTGCTGTTGGTGGGCGCCATCGCCCAACCCTCCTCTCCCCTTCTGGAAAAGCCTCTGCGGGACCTCGCCAATCTCAGCAAGAGGCGGGATTTCCTGGTGGTGGCCATCATCCGGGACGGCGACACCCTGGTGGCCAGGGGTGACACCCGGGTGCGGAAGGGCGATCACGTCCTGATGATGGTGGCTCCCCGGGACGTCAAGTTCGCCGCCAAACTGCTGGGGATCAAGACACGGGTCGCCACCCGGGCGGTGGTGACCGGCGACTCCCGGTTGTCCAGGGTGGCCATCCGGAAGCTCTGCGAGGCGTGGCTGTCGGTGACTTATATCAGCCCCGATCGCGTGATCTGTCGCAAAGTGGCCGAGGACAACCCCCGGGCATTGGCCATATGCGATGATCCCGTTCACCCCAACACCCTGGGGAGACTGGACCTCGGAGAGAGGGACGCTCTCCTAGCCCTCTCCGAAGACGACGCCAGCAACGCCCTGGTGTGCCTGGTGTCCAAAGCGCTGGGCGTGCAGATGGCGGTCGCCCGGCTGCACAATCAGCACCACGTGGAGTTGCTGGAAGGCAAGGGCATCGACGCGGCGGTCTCCCCTCGTCTGCTGGCTGCGGGAAGCATCCTTCGGTACGTCCGCCGGGGAGTCGTCCACTCGGTTGTCACCTTCAGTGACTCGGACGCCGAAGCGATTGAATTGGACGTGGGGTCCGAGAGTCCGGTGGCGGGCCGACGGATGATGGACATCGATCTTCCCAAGGGGTCGATGATCGGGGGGATCGTCCGGGACATGTCTCCCATCCTGCCCCGCGGGGAGACCATGATCGAGCCCGGGGACCGGATCATCGTGTTCAGCCTTCCCGAACACATCACCACCGTCGAGAACCTCTTCCACGGGAAAGAGACGTGAAACTGACCTCCGCGGTGGGCTGGCTGGGTCGCCGCGGGATGTTCACCTCCCTGCTCTTCGTAACGGGCGTCACCGCCATGGCGGTGGGTCTGATGATGCTGCTGGCCGCCGGGGTGTCCCTCCTATACGGCGAATTCTCAGATGCCAGGGCAATCGGGGCGGCCGCCGCGGTGACGGTGGCCACCGGGACACTGCTGCGCCATTCCGTGGCCAAGCCCACTGCTCTCACCACCCGGGCAGGGTTCGCGGGAGTAGGCGTCGCCTGGCTGGTGATGTCGGCCTTCGGGACGCTGCCCTATCTTTTCACCGGCGCCATCCCGGACGTCACCAGCGCTGCCTTCGAGACCGTTTCCGGGTTCACAACCACCGGCGCCTCCCTGGTGGCCGACCCCGGTCAACTCTCCCATGGCATTCTCTTCTGGCGGTCACTCACCCAGTGGATGGGGGGGATGGGGATAATCGTGCTGTTCGTGGCGGTGCTGCCCCTCTTGGGGGTGGGCGGCCTGGAGTTGGCCCGCGCCGAGTCACCGGGAGCCGATCCTGATCGGCTTACTCCCCGTTTCCAGGACACCGCCAAGCGCCTGTGGCTGATCTACGTGATGCTCACCTGCGTGGAGGCACTGCTGCTATGGGCCGGCGACATGGACCTCTTCCAAGCGGTCAACCACTCGCTGACCACGCTGTCCACCGGCGGATTCAGCACCGAAGCCACCTCCATCACCGGGTTCAGCGCCTATACCCAATGGGTGATCATCGTGTTCATGGTCCTGGCCGGAGTCTCCTTCGCCCTGCACTTCCGAGCCCTGTTACACCCCCGGCGATATTTCGCCAACGAGGAGTTCCGGGTGTACTCCCTGGTGGTGGTGGCCGCCGGGGCGTGGCTCACCATCGCTCTCGCCAACCACGGAGCCGGGTGGGAGCAGGCCGTGCGGGAGGGTGTCTTCACGGCCGTGTCGATGGTGACCACGACCGGTTACAGCACCGCCGATTTCGGATCGTGGATGCCGCCCATGCAACTGTTGGTGCTGGCTCTGATGACCCTGGGTGGGATGGCGGGATCCACGGCGGGCGGCATCAAGAGTTTTCGGTTGAAGGTGGTGGCGAACACGGCGCTCACCGAGTTACGACGGGTGATCCACCCACGAGGGATGTTCATCATCCGACTCAACGGGCGCCCGCTTTCAACCCACATCATCCGGGGTATCTTCTCGTTCCTGGTTCTGTACCTGTTTCTCATGGCGGCCGGGGCGCTGGTATTCATCACCATCGAAAGTTCCTTCGGGTCCTCGGATCTGGTCACCTCGCTGTCGGCGGTGGTCGCCAGCCTGGGGAACATCGGACCCGGGTTGGGAGAGGTGGGACCCGCAGCCAACTACGCCATGGTCTCTCCTCCCGGCAAATGGCTCCTGTCCCTGCTGATGATCGTGGGACGCTTGGAGATCCTCCCCGTCCTGGTGCTCACCATGCCTTCCGTCTGGCGCAGGTAGCAATCCAGGCCGCACGGTCGCCTTCTGCGACACCTGACCGCACAGAGGAAAACGGAAGGCCACGGATCCGGGCAGGGGCTCGGGCGGCTACTCCCTCAAAACCACCAGATCGTCGCGGTGGATCAGTTCTGTCGTGGGATGGGCGCTTGCCTGGAGGCTCCGGCAGTCGGATGCGGAGATACGGGCAATGCCCTTGGCGATGGTCCTTCCCTCAGGATCCAGCACCTCCACCGCCTCCCCGGCGGTGAAACCGCCCTCGATCTCCCGTACTCCAACCGGCAGCAGGCTCCTTTTCAGTCGTGTGATCGCCCGCACCGCTCCGGCGTCGAGGGTCACCCGACCACCGGACTCCTGGCCGAACGCGATCCATAGTTTGCGCGCGCTGAGTTTCCGGGCTTCGGGATTCACCCAGGTGCCGATCGCTTCTCCCCGACAAATCCGGTCCACCACTCGGG
>JAPPKR010000295.1 GCA_028819835.1 bacterium
CACCGGCGACCGCTACATCATCAAAGGCATCACCAAGACCGAAACCGCATAGAGGGACCAGGCTCTCGGGTACCCGGTCCCGAAGCCTGAAGCCCGACCTCGTAAACGGTCCCGGCGAAAAGTCGCGAAAACTCCCTTTTCAGGGCCCACCCCCGCCTCCACCGCGCCGTGGGTCTGGGAGTGTTCAGCCCAGCCGAGGGCAGGGCTTGACTCTTCAGACCGGATGATCCCTTGCGCGGCCCGTGTGACGCCCGACGGGCCGGTTCGGTGCTTGGCTCCTATCACTATGAGACATCGGTGGGACAAAACTCGAACTTCCGGCAGCGTTTTTTTGACAACCTGAGACAAAACCGACCCCAGGGGTTGTCAGGAACTAACGGAGACCCGATGGGAGGGAGTCCGTCCGGCCCCGCCCGCTGATTGGAACCTCTGATTACGTGAGGCTCACCCGGCAGGCAGCAGGTCGGGGGGATGGCGCTCGTGCCATTCGGTGAGCGACTGGTAGGCGCGGGCCGCCGCCAGTATTGCGTTCTCCTCGTAGGCCCTGCCCATGAACTTGATCCCGGTGGGCAGACCCTCTTCGGAGAAACCGCTCGGCACGGAGACCGCAGGGAGGCCGGCCACGTTCCCGAGCGACATCATCGTGTCTTTCCCGGCGTGCAGGGTGGCGCTGCGGAATCCCTGGTTGACCGGCGTGGCCACCCCTGAACGGGTGGGCGCCACCAGTGCGTCGAAGGGCGACATCGCCTCCTCGGCGTTCTCGGCCACCAGCCTTCTCAGGCGCAACGCGTTTATGTAGTCCTTGGCCAGCACCGTGACCCGGGGATAGGCGCCGAACCGGTCTTCAGGGGCGGTCAGTTCCGCCAACTTCCCGCTGTCCACGATCTCCTCGAAGGCGCTTGCGGCCTCGGCGAACAGGATGACCTGGAGGATCTCCTCGTGCGGCAGGTCGGAGAACCTCATCTCCTCGATGTCCGCCACCGTGCCCAACGCGTCAAGGGCCCGCTCGAAGTTGGTACGGGTCGGCTCGTCCACATGGTCCGTCACGTTCTCCATCACCCCGAACCGGAAACGGCGCGACCCGACGTCGGAGTCGTCGTAGGAGAAGCTGCGACGGGTGGTGGTCGGGTCCTTGGGATCCCGCCCGGAGATGGCCTCCAGCACCAGGCCGCAGTCGTCTGCGGTGAGGCACATCGGCCCCAGCTTGTCCAGAGTCCAGGAGAGCGCCATGGCGCCGTACCGGCTCACCCGCCCGTAGGTGGGACGAAGGCCCGCCACCCCGCAATTGCTGGAGGGCGACATGATGGATCCGCCCGTCTCGGAGCCGATCGCAAACGGGACCAGGCCCGCCCCGGTCGCCGCGCCGGACCCGGTGGACGATCCGCCGCTCCACCGGTTCTTGTCCCAGGGGGTGATGCCCGGACCGGTGAAGGAGGCATTGGGTTGCCAGTAGCCGCCGCCCCCGGCCAACTCCACCATGGCCAGCTTGGCCGCCAGCACCGCGCCCGCCGCCCCCAGCCTCTCCACCACCGTGGCGTCGTAGTCGAAGACCTGGTTGCGGAAAGGAGCGGCGCCCCAGGTGGTCGGGATGCCGTCCTTGGTGGCCAGCAGGTCCTTCACCCCGTAGGGAATGCCATGCAGAGGGCCCCTGTACCGGCCCGATGAGATCTCCTGCTCGGCGCGTCTCGCCTCCCGGAGCGCCCTCTCGCGGGTCACCGTCACCACCGCGTTGTAGTCGCCTCCCAGCCTCTCCAGCCGGTCCAGGAAGACCTCGGCCAACTCCGTCGGAGACACCTCCCGGGCCTGGATCAGGCCGCCGAGTTGGCGGATGCTCTTGAAGACCAAGCTCTCGGACAAGACGTCAGCCCTCTTCCCGGTAGGGCGCGAACACCGAGAACGGCTCGTCGCCATTCTCCAGCCTGACGGCGCTCACGGCCTGCGAGGCCCGGACGATGGTCTCAACCCCCGTCCGCACCCCCTCCAGTTGCTTTTCGTCCAAGCGGTCCCCGTAGAGGCGCTTGACGGTGTTGAATCTCTCCTCCACATCCTGATTGGTCGCTTCGTCGTTCAAGATTGTCCTCCGCTTCTCGCCTGCCTGGTCCTGTCCCGATCCGGCTCTCGCCCGGCCTCAACTGCCAGCCACAATAGCAAGCGGCCGACCCGGTCAACACCGGCAGGCCGTTTGTGCTTTCAGTCGGTGACGTAGGTGTGGGTGATTACCTCCCATATGTGACCGTCCTCGCATTCGAAGTAAAAGCCGCGTCCCCCGTGGTGGTGGTTGATCCTGCCGTCCGCACGGGAACGGGGGCCACTCCCGAAGGGCACGCCCTCATCCTTGATCCGTCCGAGAACGGCATCGAACTCCTCGTCGGAGGCCAGGAAGGCGTAGTGGTTGGACTGGGGGTTGTCCGAGTCGTCGAAGTCAAGCGTGAATGTGTCGTTGACCTTGACGGGGGCGAAGTGTCCCCAGGTCCCTCGGTATTCGACCCCGAATATGCGAGCGATGAACTTGGCGGACTTCACCTTGTCGTGGGCGGGCACGATCGTATGGTCCAGCTGCAGAGCCATGGCGGACCTCCTCTCCCCCACCACTCTACCCCCGGCTTGAATGCCAAGGCAGGGGGCCTGGCCCTATGCCTTCGGGCGCCGAGAGCCCGTGTGGGGCCGGGGGTCCCGGAGACCCTGTGACCAGCACCGACGCCCGCGGGCAGGTACCATGCCGAGAAAGCGCCAGATACCGACACAACGCACAGG
>JAPPKR010000128.1 GCA_028819835.1 bacterium
ACGGCGTTGCGCGGATGACCCTTTCCTATGGGCTCCTCGAAAAGCGGCTGGGGGTCACCGCCACGGCCCGTAACTGGAACACCGTGCAGAAGATCGCCGCCAAGTTGTGACCGCCCCCCACCCCTCCCGACCGTAGGGGTCGGGCCGGTCAGGCCGCCGACCCCGCCATGGCCAGCCACCGCAGCAGCGCCACCACCGTCTTGGCGTCGCGGATCTCGCCCGACTCGATCATCCGGACGGCGTGGCTGGTCTTCACCGTGATCACCCGCGCTTCCCGTTCCTCGGCACCGTCGGGGCTCCTCTCGCCGCGGACCAGGTCCCGGGCGGCGAACAGCCTGATCCGCTCGTCGGTGTAGCCGGGCGAAGGCAGTATCTCCCCCAGGTCCACCAGCCTTCCAGCCCGGAGGCCGGTCTCCTCCCACAACTCCCTCGAAGCGGCCTCGGTCGCAGAGATCTCGCCCTCCTCGATCTTTCCGGCCGGGATCTCCAGCACATCCTCTCCGACCGCCACCCGGAACTGGCTGATCAGCGTCACCTCCTCCTCCCCCCACACCGGGAGGACCCCCACCCCTCCGCTGTGGCGGATCACGTCGCGGACCACCGTTGTGCCCTCACCGGTCCGTAGGTGCAGTCTCTGGTAGGCGAGGATCCTCCCCCGCCCCACATTGCGAACGCCGAGCAGCCGGAAGCTCACCGGCGCCGGGGGGTCGCCACCTCCGCTTGGGAAGTCTGGTCGTCCCGTCGGTTGCGATGGGCCGCGGCCTTCTCCATGAAACCCCGGAACAACGGATGAGGCTGGTCGGGGCGGGAAAGGAACTCGGGATGCGCCTGGGTGCCGACGAAGAACGGATGGGAGGGCAACTCGATGAACTCGACCAGCACCCCATCGGGAGACACCCCCGACAGCACCATTCCCCCCTCGACAAGGGCCCTCCGATAGCGTGGGTTCACCTCCCAGCGATGCCGGTGTCTCTCGTACACGAGGTCCGCCTGGTAGAGACTGCGCACCAACGATCCTCTAGCGAGGCTGGCCGGATAGAGACCCAGGCGCATGGTCCCCCCCTTGTCCTCCACCCCTTCCTGGCTGGGCATCAGGTCGATCACCGGGTGGGCGGTGTCGGCGTCGAACTCGGTGCTGTTGGCGCGGTCCAGCTTCAGGCGGTTGCGGGCGAACTCGATCACCGCGCACTGCAGACCCAGGCAGAGTCCCAGGAAGGGGACCTCCGCCTGGCGGGCATAGGCGATGGCGGAGATCTTCCCCTCGATCCCCCTCCCTCCGAAGCCTCCCGGCACCACGATCCCGTCCAGGCGGGCCAGCACTCCGGGGACCAGCATCCCGGTGAGGTTCTCCGACAGAATCCACTCGATCTCCAACTTCCTGCCCACCGCCGCCGCCGCATGGTGAAGGGCCTCCACCACCGAGGCGTAGGCGTCAGGCAGGTCCACGTACTTCCCGACCATCCCCACCCGCACCGGGTCGGACGCCGAGTCCATCCGATCCAGCATCTCCCGCCATCGGTCCAGAGTGGGCGCCAGGGTATGGAGGGAGAGTCGACGACAGATCACCTCGTCCAGGCCCTCCTCTTGGAGGAGGAGAGGCATGCGGTAGATGTTGTCGGTGTCAGAGGCGCTGATCACAGCTTCGGGCGGGACGTCGCAGAACAGACTGATCTTCTGGCGGATGGATTCGTCGATGGCCTGTTCGGAACGGACCACGATCACATCCGGGGAGATGCCCTTCGAGCGGAGCTCTGCCACCGAGTGCTGGGTGGGCTTGGTCTTCATCTCCTCCGATGTCTTGAGGAACGGCGCCAGGGTGACATGGATGTAGGCGATGTTGTCCGGTCCCATTTCCTTGCCGAACTGCCGGATGGCCTCGAGGAACGGAAGGCTCTCGATGTCGCCGACCGTGCCTCCCACCTCGGTGATCACCACGTCGGCGTTGGACTCCTCGCCCAGCCTGCGTATTCGAGACTTGATCTCGTTGGTGATGTGGGGGATCACCTGTACGGTGTCGCCCAGGTAGGCGCCGCGGCGTTCTTTCCTGATCACCGCCAGATAGACAGACCCCGACGTCACGTTGGAGAGCTGCCGCAGATGCTCCCCGGTGAACCGCTCGTAGTGACCGAGGTCCAGGTCGGTCTCCCCCCCGTCGTCGGTTACGAACACCTCTCCGTGCTGGAAGGGGTTCATGGTTCCCGGATCGACGTTGATGTAGGGGTCGAGCTTCTGGATGACGACCTGGAGACCCCGGCTCTTGAGCAGCCGACCCAGGGAGGCGGCGGTGATGCCCTTACCGAGGCTGGAGACCACCCCGCCGGTGATGAACACGTACCGGGTCATGTTCGAGGCGTAGGCTTTCGCGGCACGCTAGGCAAAGATACCACAGTCAGTCGGTTTCCTTGCCCTTTCCCTCCCAGAGGTACTTTCTCAGGACGTACTTGTGGACCTTTTCCGGTGGATTTCTCGGGCAGAGCCTCCATTATCTCCACCGGATCGGGCGCCCCGAAGTGGGCGAGGCGATCGATGATGGTCGGGCTGGGCGGGCCTCGGCCGGTGGTAACGGTGAGCGGAGCGTCGAGACGACGGCGCCGGGAGGAGAGGGGTGAGAAGGGTCTCGGCAATCCGGCTCGGGTTGCTCAACTCCCGGTCCACACCGGCGGGCGTTTCTCCACGAAAGCGCCCATCCCTTCCTGGGCGTCGTTCATGGCCGCATTGGCCACCATCACT
>JAPPKR010000209.1 GCA_028819835.1 bacterium
ACGGCTCCCTCCTGGAAGAGGCGGGTGAGCCGATAACCCGCGCCGACGTGTTGCGCCGCAGCGGCATGAGACCCGATCAACTGGACGACCTGGTCGCCCATCGGATCATCTCCCCGCTGCCGGGGTCCGACGACATCTTCCCTCCCGAGGCCGGTCCCGTGGCGTCAGAGGCCAAGCGCCTGATGGACCGGGGTCTGAGTGGTCGCCATCTCCGCTCCATCCGGTTGGCGGTCGACCGGGAAGTGGACCTGTTCCGGTCGGTGGCGGGCCCCCTGATGAGGGTGCAGTGGCTGGGCGAGGGCGGCGAGCATGTCCAGGACTTGCTGATAGGGTGCGCCGACGCGCTGGTCGGCATCCATCGGGCCTTGCTTCTGGCTTCTCTCCGGGCGGAGTTGCGCCGCTGAAAACCCCCACCCGCCTCGGGTTGATGGTGGCGTTCCTGGCCACGCTCCTGGTGGCGGTGATGGGCGCCACGGCCACGGCCAGTCCCCTGTGGGTCGAGCCGCCCCCTCTTCCCTGGACGCTGGTTCCCGATCCGCCGGAACTCGCCGCCGAGTCGTGGCTGCTGTTCGACGAACGCCACGGGGTGGTGCTGGCGGAGCACAACGCCGACCAGCGCAGGCCGATGGCTTCAACCACCAAGCTGATGACCGCCCTTCTGGCGGTGGAGGCCGGTGACCTCTCCTCTCCGGTGCGGGTGAGCGAGGCTGCCGTATCGATAGGGGAGGCGGGAGTGGATCTCGTGGAGGGGGAGGTCTTCCTGTTGCGCACCCTGGTGAGAGCCCTTCTGATCCGCTCGGGCAACGACGCGGCCTATGCGGTGGCCGAGAATGTGGGCGGGACCGCCCAGGAGTTTGTCAGGATGATGAACCAGCGGGCCTCCGAACTGGGTCTGGTGAACACCTCCTACGCCAATCCCCACGGTCTAGATCATCCCGACCAGTACTCCACGGCTCGGGATCTCCTGGTCCTGACCCGGGAGGCTCTCTTGCACCCGGAGTTGGTCGAGGCGGTGGCCACCCGTCAGATCTCTCTCCGGGATTCGCCGGACGGCCAGGAACGGGTCTACACGAACACCAATCAACTGCTGTTCGACTACGAGGGAGCGATCGGGGTGAAGACCGGGTACACCGACGACGCCGGAAGGGTGCTGGTGGCGGGCGCCGAGAGACAGGGCAGGAGGCTTCTGGCGGTGGTAATGAACACCGAGGACCACTTCACCGAAGCAGAGGCGCTGCTTGACTTCGGGTTCGACTCCTTCGGATCGGTCCCCGGTTTGGCCTTTTCCGATCTGAAGATAAACCGCAGCCAGCTATTGGTGGAGTCGGCCACCCCCACCACGATCGCCGACCTCCCGATGGAGACCGAGGAGGTCCCGGAGATGGAGGTGGTGGTCACCCGCGAACCGGTGGCGATCCGGGTGGGTGAACCTCCCGGGGGACTGGGCGATCTGTTGGGTTGGATGCTGGGGGTCTTCTCCTCCGAAGACCCATAGCCCGGGCTCTCAGCGCCCACACCTTCTCAGGAGCAACCGGGTGTCGGAGGTTATGGTCCGCCAGTTCAGCTTGGACTCCCCGGCCACCCGATCCCTGATCACCGTCTCGACTCCGGTCGCCCGGAGCGGTCTGGACATCAGGACCGCGATCAGGACCTTGAAGCCGTGCGGCGCCATCCCTTCCAGGGCTTCGGCCAGGACCGACCGGCGGGTTCCGAAGAAACCGGACTGGGGGAAGCGCAGCCCCCTGGTCCGGCGGGGCATCCGCAGGCGCGTCAGCAGTATCGAGGTCCGGGTGAGGGCCATGCGGTACCACCTCTTCCCCTGCTGCTCCAACTCTCCCACACACAGGTCGTACCCGTTCGCCAGCGCCGCGACCATCTCTTCCACCGCGGCCGGGTCGTGTTGGCCGTCGGCGTCCATCACCACCACCAGTTCGTGACGGGCCGCCTGTGCCGCGTTGCGGACCGCTTCGGCGAGCCCTCCTCCGTCGCACACTCGCACCCGGCGGTCTCCTCCGGCGAGGGCTCTCTGCCCGGTCGGGCTGCGCTCGCCTCTTACCAACGAGCCATCGGCGTGGTCGGCGGCGGCCACCACCACTTCGGCGTCTTGCGGTAGGTACTCCAGCAATTCGGCCAGGGTGGTCCCGATGACGTCCGTCTCGTCGTAGGCGGGCATGAGGACCGAGAAGGGGACTCCTGGCCCGGGCTGGCCGTCCCGGGATTCGGTCTCCTCCATCATGGGACAGTAGTTTGGCGGCAAGGCGATCAGATGCTAAACCGGTCGGGGCGGGATCGCTTGCAGTCGTGGCAGGCGGTCGGATCCCCAGTCCTAAAATGGGAGTCACAGATGGGTATCCGTGAGCGACGCTGACCGGCTGTTCGGCCCGGGCACCGTCTCCGAGGTGTTCACCTCCACCGAGATCGCGGAGCGGGTGGCTGAACTGGGCAGGGCGCTCACCGCCGAATACCGGGACCGCTCCCCGGTGATGGTGGGGATAATGAAGGGATCGGTGTGTTTTCTGGCGGACCTGGTCAGGCACATGGATCTCGAGATGGAGATCGAGTTTCTGGCGCTCAAACGCTACAGGGAGGGCGCCTATGTCGGCATCGCCATGGATCTCTTCACCGATATCGGTGGACGGGACGTGATTGTGGTCATTGACATGGTGGACACCGGTTTCACCCTCGACGCCATCCACCAGTTGTTGAGAGAGCGCGCCCCGGCTTCGATTG
>JAPPKR010000213.1 GCA_028819835.1 bacterium
CCACCTTTCCAGGGTCGAACGCGGCCGGTCCAGGCCGGAACGGGCCTGCTGAATAAGAGTCTGACCTTCGGCGCGGTCCGGACGGCGCCGTGAGCGGACCGGCTTGGTGTTTGGCTCCTATCACTGTGATCGGTTGGTGGGACAAGAGTCAATACTCCTGCCGGCTGTTTTTTCACAACCTGTGGAGAAGGCCTACCGGGGGCGGTGGAGGTTACACCTCGGAAGTTGGACATGCCAATGAGGGTTGGCCGGGTCGGGGAGGTTTGCCCGTCTATTTGAGGGAGCGGATGACCGTTACGACCTTGCCCAGGATGCGAGGTTGATCGGGGACGAGGGGCGGGTAATCGGGGTTTTCCGAGACGAGTTCGATCCGTCCGTCCGTCCGTAATCGGACACGCTTGACGGTGGCTTCCGTCTCGTCCACCAGCACGGCTGCTATTTCACCGTTTTCCACTGTCGGTTGTGCCCTGACCACCACTCGATCGCCGGAGAGAATTCCCGCTCCGGTCATGGATTCTCCCTGCACTTCCAACATGAACATGTCCCCTTGGCCGACCAGTTGGGTGGGGAGAGGCAGCACGGAGTCGACGTGTTGTTCGGCGAGCAGCGGCGCTCCGGCGGCTATGGACCCGAGGAGTGGAACCGACCGGAGGCTGGTTGGGTCTGAGGGGGCCGGCTTGGGTGCGGGGCGGACTTCGTCGATCACCACCAGGGCACGGGTCTTGGAGGGGTCCCGGCGAAGCCTCCCTGCCTTTACCAGGGTTGAGATCTGCGCGTGGACCGAGGAGGGTGAAGCGAGACCCACCGCCTCACCAATCTCCCTCACCGTGGGGGGGTATCCTCGATCGGCGACCCGGTCCCTAATCAGTTCGAGGATCTGTCGTTGGCGGTCGGTCAAGCGGCTCATGCCCGTAGACACTACTCCGACGTCCCGGCCAAACCAAACATTTGTTCGATTTGGCAATCGAACAAATGTTCTATATACTGATCGAACATGCGTTCGACGACGGCAGACCCGCAGGCAGGTTTACGAGCTCTCTTCCTAGGGCTCCTGGTCGTGATCTTCGCCGGCGCCATGCTCTTGCTATTTGAAGGGGAGGCGGTGGGCGCCTCGGGGCATCAGGATATGGAGGCGGTGGTGGTCTCGCCCGGAGACACGCTTTGGGAGATAGCTGATCGGTTCTCCCCCGAGAGCGCGGATCTGCGGGTCGTCGTGCGGGAACTGGTGGAACTGAACGGGTTGGAATCCAAGGTGTTGAGGCCCGGTCAGGTCCTTCAGGTGCCCTCCGCCAGATTCTGAAGATCGGTCCTCAGGGACTGGATCTCGATCTCAGCTATCTCCGTGATCTCCGAGACAGCCTGGTCAAGGTCCTGTCCAATCGCCAAGAGCAGGGACGCCACCTGCGTTAGCGCGGCCGAAGCCTGTTCCGGCCGGCCGTTTTGAACAGCGTCGGCGTAAGACTCGAGGTGAACGGCCAGGTATGGCAGCGTGGCTTCCAGGGCCTGATGGTTTTGAAGGAGGCGAGGTTGCGTGGGTGGACTGGCCGCCGCTTGCTCAAGGCGGGACTGCCAACCGGCGAGCAATGCCGTGTTCTCCGCCAGGTTGGTTATATCCAGTGGCTCTGTCAGGGAGGGAGGCATCAGATTCGGGGCGATCTGTCCCCGGTAGGAGAACGCAGCCCCGAAAGTCTCACCCAGCCGGGAGATCCGTCCGGCCAGCGCCGTGGCCGCCAGCCGCATCTCGGCCAGCGAGGATCCATCGGTGGGAAGGGCTCCGGCGGATTCCACCAGGCTACGTGAGGAGGTTCCCAAAGCGGAGATCGAGGAGACGAGTTCCGGGGTGAAAGCACCGCCTTCCCGCAAGGACTCGAGGGTGGCAAGGCTCTCGTTCACCGATCCGGCGGCAAGGGAGGCCGCGTTCATCACAGTGGCTCGCAGTTCGTCCTGATCCTGTTCTGCTCCCCGTATGAGCGTGAGGATGGCTGCCGTGATGATTGCGGCCGCGGCCGCCAGCGAGATGGTTATCCACATGGCGGACCGGGACGGGCGTCCCGTTAGCTGCTGAAGGGAACGGGATGAACGAGGCTGCAGACGGGGGAGTGAAATGGGGGGCGACGGCGCATTCCACATTTTCCGGATGTCAGCCTCGGTCAGGTCGTAGGCCTGGGCCGGGGGACGGGAGAGCACACCGGTGGCGGTAGCCGTGGCGTAGGTCTGGGTAGCTGTGCCGTTGGGGTGTTCGCCGTACCCGTTTTCCAGGGAGGGATGTTGTGAAGTGATCGGGTTCGGGTGGGCTCCGTTCACTACCGGGTGAGTCCCGTTTCCCGCTTGGCTCACCCCATTCCGGTTGGGATCGGACTCGTCCCGTGGGGGGTCCTGCGCGCGGGTGTGGTCAATTCCCGGCTCGGGAGGCTTGGTAGCGGCATCTGCATCAAGGGTCTTCTGCTGGGTTGAGCCACGACGGGAAGTCGATCTGCGGATGTGTCCTAGGCTCCGCTGGGTGCTGGGCAACAAGTGCCTCCCGCGCGGTCTCTGCCTCCGCGGTGTAAAGTTTCGGTTGGACAAGCGGACCTACTTTGTGGTTAGTCCGCCCGACTTCCACTATGCAGAATATTAACGTTAGCGTTCGGAGACTGGACAACGAAGTACCTTTCCCGCGGGCTGCATATCCGGGAGACGCCGCCT
>JAPPKR010000142.1 GCA_028819835.1 bacterium
GCCCGGTGTTGACGTCCACCACGGTCAAAGCCTCGGTGGAGTCAAAAACCAGATGTCCTCCAGACGGCAGCGGCACGCGGCGTTTCAATGCCTTCCTGACTTGATCGTCCACGTGGAAACGCTCAAAGAGCGGGATGGGGTTCTCATAACGCCGTACCCGGGAGACCAAGTCCGGATCGGCGGACCGCAGGTACTCAACAGCCCGCTTGTGGGAATTCTTATCGTCGACTTCTACGCGTCGGGTCTCCGAACTGAGGTGCTCGCGGATCACCCGGATCAACAGGTCGGAGTCCCGGTGCAGCAACCGGGGACCCCCTCCTCGAGTCGCCTCATCGGTGATCTTCTCCCACCGGTCCGCCAACTTCGCCACCTCCGACTCGATCTCTTTGGACGTGGCCTGACGGGCCGCGGTCCGGGCGATGACGCCAAACCCCGGCGGCACCATCTCGGCCACAACCTGCCTGAGTCGGGAACGCTCCGCCCGAGACAACCGCTGGGAAATGGCCACATTGGAGAGTCCGGGCTGCAGGACCAGGAACCGGCCGGCCAGAGACACATGGCCGCGCAGACGAGGGCCCTTTGCGCCCATCGAGTCCCGCCTGACCTGCACGACCACCTCGTCTCCCTCGGAAATGACCTGCTCCACCCGGGGCCGGGCGCCCCTGCCGAACCGCTCGGGATCGACATAGACGTCATCGGCATAGAGCACCCCGTTCTTCCCCTCGCCGATATCCACGAACGCCGCCTCCATCCCCGGCAGCACGTTGCGCACCACCGCCAGGTATATGTTCCCAACCAGTGAGATGCTGCCGGGACTTTCCGAGTAATACTCCACCAGGTCCGGACCCTCCATGATGGCCACCCTGGTACCTTCCCCCACACTCACCAGTATCTTGCTTCGCAGCGAGGAAGGCCGGCTTACCGGTGCGGCGGGAACGCTCTCGGGGACGGTTCCCGCCCGCTGGCTCGGCGCTGACCCTCGGGTCGTCGAAATGCTGGGGCGTCTCTTCGCCGGACCCCGCTGCCGAGGCTTCGTAGCCTTCTTCTTCTTCTTGGCGGTCTTCACGCCGCCGGCCGCCTTCGCGGCTATGCGGCGGATCTCCACCTCCGAGCCGTTGACCCGGCGCTTCTTTCGCGTTTCTACAAAGTCACCGCCGACCCGGCGGATTACCTCGGTTCCGCGCCGACGTCGAAACCTTCCCATTTACAGCCCTCCTGATTTAATCGCCGTAGGAAAGTGTCGCCCTCTCGACCTGCAACCCCTGGTCCCTCGGCCTAAACCCAGCCGGAAGGGGGGAGGACCCGAGAGTCCGACTCCAAAACTTGTCTCTTCGTGGGCTGAGCGCAAACGCGGCCAAGCCCATCGACACTCAATATGCTACACACACCTCGATTGCAAAGTGAAATCTCTTGCACACCAGGAGGATGGAAACTCACCGGCGCGCTACCTCGCCAAGAGACTCCGGTCCCCGGCGACGCCGCCGAACCTGACACGGGAACGCAACCTCCAAACCGAGACAGCAATCCCTACACCGGCCGTCGAAGTGAGGTAGAAGGAGCCTCCCCGGCTCAGGAAGGGTAAGGGGAGCCCGGTGATGGGCACCAGACCCAAGGTCATCCCCACGCTGACGAACACATGGAACATCAGGAAGGCCGCCACCCCCATCGAGAGCAGGGACCCGTATTGATCGGAGGCGGTGACCGCTATCCGCAACAATCGCCACAGCACGTAGCCGAACCCCAGTAGAACCACCGACCCTCCCACGAATCCCAACTGCTCGCCCACCGCCGTGAAGATGAAGTCACTCTCTTGTTCCGGTACCAGACCCTGGTTAGTAATGGCGCCTTGGAAGAGTCCCTGGCCGGTCACCTGGCCCGAGGACATTGCCAGCCTGGCTTGCCGGATACTCCAACCAAGACCCTGCGGGTCCAGGTCGGGATCGATGAAAACCCGCAACCGGTCTATCTGATGCCCCGCCAACAGGTCGAAACGCCAGATCGTGGTGACAACTCCCACCGCCGCCAGCGCCAGGATGGTCATCTGGGTCCGGGTAGCCCCGGCCACGAACAGCATCAGCAGGAGAATGAAGGGGAGCGACATCATGGTCCCCAGATCGGGCTGCAGGAAGATCAGCGCCACGGGAGGAGCCAGCATAGCCAGGGCATAGCCGACTTTCCGCCAGGGCAGTTGCTGGTAGCTCTCTTCGGGACCGCGGCTGAGCAGGGACGCCAAGGATATGACCAGCGCCAACTTGGTGAACTCGGCGGGCTGGATGTTCACCGGACCAATGGTGATCCATCGCTGGACGCCCTTCACCGGATCGAACAGGAACGCAGCCCCCAAGGCAACCATGCAGCCCAGGTACAGAACGGGGGCAAGAAACTGGTAGTTCCGATAGTCGATATAGCTGAGTGCGAACATGCCGACCACACCGATCAGCATGAACACGAGTTGACGCTCCGTGGAAGCCGAGGGCAGCAGCTCCTGGCGTTCCAGGGCTGTCCTGGTAGCAGAGAAGATCATCAACAGGCCGAAGCCTGACAACGCCACCACCACCGCCATCAAGCCCAGATCGGGACGGGCGACGCCTTCCTCCGTCACCCACCATCCGCGCGTCGGTCGAGAGTGCAAATGCATCAGTTGGTCTCTTCCCCGGCCTCGATCGGGTC
>JAPPKR010000208.1 GCA_028819835.1 bacterium
GCCCGGTGGCGCCGATCACGTTGTTGGTGGGCGAGATCACCTGTTCCCAGGCGCGGGCCGAGTATTCGCTGGGCAGGATGTCGGGGTAGAACCACCGGAAGCTGATCGACCAGATGAAGAGCGGCACCATGGGCGCCACCAGGAAGGCGAGAAGGCCCATGATCCCCGCCCAGCGCAGGGTGGTCCGCCCGATGGTGCGGGGGGCTATGCCGGGGAGGGGAGCGGGCGCGGTGGTCATGGCATGTGTCCCACGGTCATTCCCTGATGTAGACCCGGGAGAGTTTCATGTAGGCCATGATCAGGAGCGTCGAGATGAAGGCGATCACCATGGCCATGGCCATCGCCTGGGGACGCGCGGCCAGGTCGACGTCGGTGTAGCTCTGGTAGGCGAGGACCGGGAGCGCGGCGGGGAAGGTGCGTCCCAGGAGGTAGGGGATCTCGAAGGCGCCGAAGGTGAAGGCGAACACGATCACCGAGGCCGATACCACCCCGGGCATGATCAGGGGGAGGGTGACCTGGCGGAAGGCCTGCCAGCGGTTGGCGCCCAGGGAGCGCGCCACCGACTCGTAGTCCTCTCCGACCGATAACAGGATGGCTAGGACGATCACCCCGATGAAGGGGATCTCCTTCCACACGTACTGGATGATGATCCCGATCGCCCACGGGTCGAACACCATGGCGGGAAAGTCGGCGGGGCGCTGGATGATGTCGAGGCCGGTCATGATCCGCGATACCAGTCCGCTGTTCTGGAAGAGGTAGAGGACTCCGATGGCGCCCACCAAATGCGGGATGGTGAGGTTGAGGGAGAAGAAGAAGTGGACGATGCGCTTTCCCCGGAAGGCGGGGCGGAGCAAGAGCGCGGAGGCGACCGCCAGGATGCTGGCGATCAGGGTGGAGGTGAAGGCGATGTGGAAGGTGAGCACCAGGCTCTGGAGGAACCCGTTGTCGGTGAAGATCGCGAAGTAGGCGTCGAAGTTGAAGTCGTTCAGCCCGATCAGGGGGAAGTAGTTGAGGCTGCGGAGGAAACCCGACGCCAGGCCTCCCAGGAAGAGGAGGACGATGACGGCCACCGCCGGGGCGAGGAGGACCGAGATGCTGAGCCGCTCGGCGCCCCTCTCGGACAGACGGAACCTGTTCATCTCACCCGCTTCTCGTTCACTTCGGTTGACTGTTTACTTCGATCATCACTTTGACGGAGCCCTCGCCGCCTTGGAGGGCGGTGTCCATCGCTTCGGCGGCGAACTCGAGGGGGAAACGGTGGCTCACCAGCCGGTCACCCTGGATCCGTCCCGAACTGAGGAGTTCGATGGCCTCGGGGAAGGCGTCTCGTCCCAGGTAGATGGGAATGACGGTGGCTTCCCGGGACTGGGCGAGCATCAGGTTGAAGGGGATGCGCTCTGTGATGTTGACGCCGACCGCGACAACGCGGCCGCTGGGGCGGACCAGTTCCATGGCGGTCTCGAGGGTCCGGGCACTTCCCACCGCTTCGAAGGCGATGTCGGTGCCTGCCCGGTCGGTGGCTTGGCGGATCTCTTCTGTCTCCATTCCCCGTACATTGATTGCGGTAGTGGCGCCCAGGGCCTCGGCGATGGCGAGGCGGCCGGGGTCGATGTCGGTGATGTGGACCGCTCCGGCGCCGTAGCCTCGGCACACCGCCAGGATCAGGAGGCCGATCGGTCCGGCGCCGATGATGGTGACCGTCTCTCCGGGTCGCAGGCCGCTCCGGCGGACGGCGTGGACCGCGATGGAGGTGGGCTCGACTAGAGCTCCCAGTTCGAAGTCCATGTTGTCCGGCAGGGGGTGGAGGCCCCGGGCGGGGACCACCACCGACTCCTGGAGGGCTCCGTCGGTGTGTGGGGATCCGGTGAACGAGATGTGGGGACACAGGTTGTAGACCCCTCTATTGCAGGAGTCGCAGTTCCAGCATGGGAGGATGGGCTCCACCGCTACGTGGGTGCCGAGCGGGACGGTTTCGGTGTCCGGCCCGATCTCTTCGACCACACCGGCGAACTCGTGTCCCAGCACGTGGGGCTCTGTAACCCGCCAGTCGCCGATCCGGCCTTCCTTGTAGTAGTGGAGGTCGGACCCGCAGATCCCCACCAGGCGGGGGGAGACCAATACCTCCTCGGGTCCCGGTTCGGGGACCGGGCGCTCTTCGATCTCGAGTCCGCCCTCGGGGTGGAGCACCGCGGCTTTCATCAGGCGCCGGCGCCTCCGGTGAGGTTCTGCAACTGGGCTCTGACGCCGGGCAGGATCTCGTCCTGTCGGTCGAGCTTTTGGATCAGGTCGCCGTAGATGGCGTCGCGGTTGATGTCGATCGCCTCCAGCATTGTTGGAGCGTCCGCACGTTGCCGCCAGACCAGGTCCTCGTCCAGGCGGGGGGTCTGCACGGTGCGGGTGGGGACCCACCGGCGGTTGATCAGCCAGGCGATGTTGATCAGGTCCCAGACAATCCAGGACTGGCCGGGGAAGAACTCGACGCCCCGGTCGATGCGGATCGGGTTGTGGGTGTACAGGTGGTAGAGGTAGTCGCCGATCTCGCCCTTGCCCCTGAAGTAGGCCTCCATCTCGGGGAGGGAGATCACCAACTGCGCGCCGATGTAGAAGCCCGGGAGGTACACCAGGGGGACCCCTGAGTCGTA
>JAPPKR010000086.1 GCA_028819835.1 bacterium
GGTCGTCGTTGTGGCTCTGGGACGGCGAGGCGCGACAGATCACCTTCGGTGATGGTGACTCGGCGCCCCGATGGTCGCCGGACGGAGGGTCCCTGGCCTTTGTGAGGAAGGGACCAGAACGCACCGACCCCACCCAGTTGGCGGTCATGTCGGCGGAGGGTGGCGAGGCCCGCGTCATCACTTCATTCGAACTGGGAGTGCAGGCGCCGCTCTGGTCGCCCGACGGCTCGCGTCTGCTGGTACTGGCGACGGAGTGGTTCGGGGAGTGGGCGGACCTCGACAAGGAAGAACGGGCCCGGCGCCCCAGGCGCATAACCGGCTTCGATGCGCGACTGGACAACCGAGGCTGGCTGCATGACCGGCGCACCTACGCCTATCTGGTGGATCCTGATGGCGAAACCGAGCCCCGGAGAGTGGGCAGCGGAGAGGAGAACGAATCTGGCTTGGCCTGGTCGCCGGACGGCGGCAAGGTGGCCATGGTCACCAGTCGCGACAACCCGCGGTCCCTCGAACGCGGCGCCGAGGTGGTTGAAGTGGACACCGAGAGCGGCGCCGAGACGCTGCGAGCGAGGCGGGCGGGCTACTACATGACCGCCTACGACCCTTCCGGCGCCCTTTACGGGATAGGCGCTCCGACCACCGACTACCCCTACGTCTTCTCATTGTGGCGTCTCGACGACCCGCCGACAGACATCACCGGTCACATGGACCGGAGCATCAGCGGTCTGGCGGTGGCGACCGCTCTGGAAACGCCGATATGGCTGGATGAGGGTTTTCTCTGCAGCACGACCGACCGGGGACGAGGTCACATAGTCGCGTTCGACAGCGACGGGAACAGGACAACAGTGCTGGGTGGCGACCGGTACATTACCGGGCTGTCAAGGTCATCGGAAGGACGTCTGGCCTTCACCGCCACAGATCCCACCTCTCCGGCGGAGTTGTACGAGCGGACCCCAGACGGGACAGAACGCATGCTTACCGACTTCAACCGGGAGATCCGCTCGGGCGGCGGGTTGGTGAGTCCCACGTTCTTCCAGGCGGAGAGCGCTCCCGGAGTCGATGTGGACGCGTGGGTGTACGTCCCCGACGGCGAGGGCCCCTTCCCGGTCCTCCTCAACATCCACGGAGGCCCAGCTTCGGAGTACGGCTTCTACTTCTTCGACGAGTTCCAGGTCTACGCGTCCGCGGGCTACGCGGTGGTCGCCGCCAATCCCCGCGGCTCGGAGGGTCGGGGCCTCGACTGGCTACGGGCGGTAATCGGTCCCGGCTGGGGTATGGTCGACGTCGAGGACGTGACCGCAGTCCTCGACGAAGCTATGCGGCGGGACAAACGCCTCGATCCTTCCCGCATAGGAATCATGGGAGGCTCCTATGGAGGGTTTCTCACCGCTTGGACGATTGCCCGCGATGATCGCTACCGGTCGGCGGTGGTGGAACGGGCGCTGATCGACTGGGAGTCCTTTGCAGGGACCTCCGACATCAACCGGGACTTCTCGGGGTTGTACCTGCATCCGGCGACCGCCTGGGACCATGATGCGTTGTGGGAGGCCAGTCCCCTCCCCGCGGCCCGCCACATCGACACCCCCACCCTCATCATCCACTCCGAGAACGACCTGCGCTGCCCGATCAGCCAAGCCGAACAGCTCTTCGCGGCTCTTCTGCGAACGGGGATCGACGTCGAGATGGTCCGTTTCCCCGACGAAGGCCACGAACTGAGCCGGAGCGGCGCCCCCCGCCACCGCGTGGAGCGTTTCGACTACATCCTGGCCTGGCACGCCAACCACCTCAAGCAACCCGAAGAGGGAGATCAGGAAACCTCTGGACCCTCTTAGCTAACCCGGGAGAGCCGTACGGCCCTCAGGTGATGGCGAGAGTCAGGGTCTCGGCCACCAGCGCGGGACGGTCGGCTCCCTCGATCTCCACCGTCACCATCCGCTTGATGAGATACTGGCCGGGCCGACGTTCGGTGACGTCGGAGAGAGCCACCCTGGCCCGGATCCGGCTGTCCACGGGGACCGGCGCCAGGAAACGGACCTTATCGGTGCCGTAGTTGATCTCCACCTTGGCGCCCTCCGGCAGGAGTTTTATTCCCGAGCCGAGATGGGGCAGGAGCGAGAGGGTCAGGAACCCGTGGGCGATGGTCACTCCAAAGGGCGATTCGGCGGCCGCCCTGGCCGGATCCACATGGATGAACTGATGGTCCAAGGTGGCGTCGGCGAATGCGTCGATGCGGTCCTGGGAAATAGTGAACCACTCCGAGACGCCGATCTCGCTGCCCACCATCTCCATCAACTCCGCCACGGTGACGGCTCTCTCGCTCATCAACGACTCCGGGTCACCGCGCGGGGCGCATGAAAAGCGGGGATCCCGGTTAGGGCGTTGCCCAGGATCAGGGTGTGAATCTCATGGGTCCCCTCATAGGTGTACACAGTCTCCAGATTCGCCACGTGTCTCATCACCGGGTAGTCAAGGGTGATACCGTTGGCGCCCAG
Organism: bacterium; assembly: GCA_028819835.1. The sequence continues at coordinate 2,493 of JAPPKR010000086.1, forward strand.
GATGCTTCTGGCTGTCCGCGCCACCGCCAGCGCATCCCCCACATTGTTGTACTTGCCGACCGAGACGTGCTCCGGCGTCAGCTTGCCTTCCTCCCGCAGGCGTCCGATCCGGATGG
>JAPPKR010000293.1 GCA_028819835.1 bacterium
CACCATGACCTCGCTCCAGGTCGCCAGTTCCGAAAGCCGGGCGGCTACCTCCGACACCGACCCGTGCACCACCAACTCGTCCACCAGCGGCGATGGAAGCTGTTCACCGCCGGGGGGATAGCCGGATTTGAGGAACATCTCACGGTAATACTGGTAGCCCCGATACTGGGCAATGTGCCGTTGGGCGGCGCGCCGCACCTCATGTATGTCTTCGGTAACCAGGGTGGGAACGCAAAGCACTATGGGAGGAGGAACACGGTCCGCCGCCAAAGCGCCGCTCCGCAGCGCCGGCAAACCGGCGGTCTCCACGTAACGGGGTGGACAGACCCAGGTGATCGCCCCGTCTGCAGCCTCCCCGCACAGGCTGAAGGCGCCCTGGCCGAGGGCTGAGGCAAGGACCTCGGTGGGAAGGGGGGCCGCCAGCTTTCCCCTGGCCCTCACGAATTCTCCCCGGAAGTCAACCCGGCCCTCCTTGAAGAGAGTGCGGAGGCAGGTCAGGTACTCTCGCATGTGACTGAGGGGCCGCCGAAAGTCGGCGCCGAAGGGGGACATGGCGGCAGGTGTGCTGGGACCCACGCCCAATCGGATCCGACCGGGGGCCAGCGACTCCAGAGCGTCCACCTGCATGGCCAGCGCCAGAGGGTGGCGAGGCCAGATGGGGACCACCGCCGTCCCCATCCTTATCCGGGTTGTGACCTGGGACGCGGCCGCCATGATCGTGAGGGCGTCGGGCCGCAGGCGGCCGGTGGTCAACCACACTGTGTCCGCTCCCGCCTCCTCGGCCATGCCGATCATCTCCAGGGTGGTGGCAGTCTCATCGGGCTGGACGACCACCCCGATCGCGGTGCTGCTATCCGCTTCAGAGGGCATCTGGCCAGATTACCTCGGGGGACGACGGCAAAGCTCCCGTGTAGATTCACGGCCATGCTGCGACGACGAGGCCACCCGACCCGGAGCGTCCTGCAACGAGGGTGGATGTGGTTAACGGTCGTGACGCTGGGGTGGGTGGTGGTGCCGGTAGGGTCTGCCGTAGCTGCAACCGCAGAGTCGGACCTGGTGTGGATCCTCGAGGATGAGGTTGTCCCCGAAGACCTCTACGCGGTGGGAAATCAGGTTCGTGTGTCGGGTCGGGTGGAGGGTGACCTGGTGGTGGTGGCCACCGAGGAGTTGGCCTTGGAAGGGGTGGTGACCGGTTCGGTCACCGTTTTCGCCTCTCGGGTGGTGATTGCGGGAGCGGTGGAGGGCTCGGTCAGAGGGGCGGCGGGCGAAGTGGTGATCTCTGGACGGGTGGGGGGAGATGTGGTGGTGGGGGCATTGACTCTCCGGACAGCAGGTGAGGTGGGGAGGGACATACTGGCCGCCGCCTGGTCGGGTACCACCGGGGGGAGGGTCGGCAGAGACCTCCGTGGCCTGTTCCGAAACTTGAGCCTGGGTGGGGAGATAGCCGGCGACGCCGAGATAAGGACCCGGAGCCTGGCCGGCAAACCCGATTTGGCCATCCTCGGGGATCTGGATTATCGAGCCGACCGGTTCTCGGGGGAACTGGAGGACAGGGTGGCGGGCTCGGTGATCAACCGCAGGGCGCTTCCTCCCAATGTCCGCCTCCGCGCCATTGGCCTGATGGTGTATCTGTCCGTGTCTTTCTTCATGTTGGCCGCCGGCCTGGTGATAATCCGCGTGGCGGCCTCACGGGTGTCCGAAGCAGCAGGCCGGACCACCAACATTCCGCTGAAGAGCCTGGGGAAGGGATTGGTGTTGTTCCTTTCGCCTCCCTTGGCCTTGGGCCTGTTGGGAGTGGCGATAGTCTGGGTTCCCGTTTCCATATGGGCTCCCCTGGTGGTGGGGGCGGTTCCCCTGCTGATCATCGTGGCCGGAGTGTGGCTGCTGGCCTTCTTGCTCTCCCACCTCCCCGTGGCCGTGGCGGCGGGCCGCGCCATCGGCAGGCTCTTAGGGAGGCGCTGGGAAGTGTCCACCGCATACCTGGCGGGAGCTGTGGCGTATCTGCTTGCACTGCGGATCCCTCTGGTCGGCTTGCCTCTGGTTCTCCTAGCCACTTTGCTGGGCGCCGGCGGGTGGCTGGGGAGACGGAAGCCGGCGGGCGCCGACCAACTTCACCCCGGTCCTCTGACCGGTTGAGGCGGCAACCGAGGACCGACAAGCAGGTGAGCAGGGGGCAGGACCCCTTGCCCACTCGATCAGGTGGACAGGAGTACCTTCACCTCATCACACAGGCGGTCGGTGTCGCTCTGGTCGACTCCGATGTGCGTGACTATCCGTATCCGCCTCTCGCCGAAGGCGCCAACCAAGACGCCGCGAGACAGCAGCAGGTCGACCAGTTCGGCTGCGGTCGGGCCGTCCTGGGAAATGTCGAAGATCACGATGTTGGTTTCTGCTGGCAGGACCTGCTCCACCAGATCCAGGTCTCGCAACGTTGAGGCGATCTGAGCGGCGCGTCGATGGTCGTCCCCCAGCCGTTCCACATTGTGGTCGAGGGCGTAGAGGCAGAGGGCCGCCATGAACCCTGACTGGCGCAAACCTCCCCCGAGAAGCTGTCGGAATCGCCAGGCTCGCTGGATGAATTCCTCGG
>JAPPKR010000149.1 GCA_028819835.1 bacterium
CCCAGAAGCGGACTTCGGCGATCGAAGTTGAATAGTTCTCGGGACCCACATATGGTAGCTCGGTGAACCACAGCAGCCAGGAGCCGTCCGGCTGATGAGGCAAGGTGAGAAAGAAGGCGCCGGAAGTCGTTTGTCCGGTGGCCACCGGACTCCATTCGCTCAGGGAAGCGTTGGGTGACTCCGCCCAGGACAGGGTGTAAACGGTTCCCGGGGTGATGCCCCATAGTTCGAGTTGTCGCGCGCCGGCAGGAGGCGTCATCACCAGCCCAACGCCCGCCTTGATCAGCGAAAGCGGATCGTAATAACGCTCGGTACGCCAGGTGGTGTCACGGTCTCCATCCACCAGGAACCCCAGGCGGTGGTCCATTTCCCCTCCGCCCCCGTAGGGGTCGAGAGTAAACACGACCGGGACGTCCAACAGAGTGGACGGCGTCGGGGCGAGTACCGGAGCGGGAGGGACAACCGGCTCCGGAGAGGGGATGGTTGATGGAGGGGCGGCGTCGGTGACGGTGGGCGTTTGCGGGGTGAGGACGAGGGTGGTGGTTGATTCCTGGGGAGGTGGAGGTGAAACGGAACCGGCCGACAGCAGGGTGCCCATACCGACCAACCCCACTGCAGTCACTATCAGGGCAGTGGTCAGCCACGCCCCGACCCGAGAGGCGCCGGGCGCCCGGGAGGAGGAGGCTATGGTGGCGGGCGCCGCCGCCAGGAGGCCCGCCAACTCCGACGAGGTCAGCTGCCCGGCGGCGGCGTCGGCGAGTATGTCGTCAATGGCGGGGGCAATGCCATCCACCAATTCCGAGAGGGGCAGACCGCGCGATGTCTTGCCGATGGCCCACCGCTCCAGGGCGTCGACCAGTTGCACCACATCGCTGGTGAAGGTGCTTTCCTCGTTGGGCGGCCCTACTCCTCCCAGTTTGGCTGGATGGTCAACCGAGTAATAGATCGTGTTGGGACTGATCCGGGCGTGGACGATTCCCGCCTCGTGCAGGGTTGCCAGCGCCCCGGCCAGGCCGGCGGCGTTCGGTTGGAACTCGGCAGGACTCGGTTTGGCCCCGGCCGCCAGCCGGTGTGACAGGGCCGCCCCTCCGGTCCACTCGTAAGCGGCGAAAACTCCCCCGGGGACCGAGCCCGCATCGTAAACGGAAAGCAGGTTGGGATGAACGGCCACTGTCGAGAGGCGCACGGCCTGGAGGTACGCCTCCCGCAGAGAAGGGGCGGTCTCCGGGCCGAGCACCCGCAGTTGTACGGGCCGGTCCAACACCGTGTCGGTGGCCAGCCACTCTTCGACGCCCTCGATTCTGCCCAGGCGAACCTCGAGGCGATAACGTTCGGGTAGGGGGGGCGGCATCGGTTCTACTCGAAGATTATCGACCCGAAGGTTCCAAAGGGGAGGGCCATCGCGCCAGACTATTTGATGCGATAGTGAGAGTTCTCTACCTGACCCATCCCGCTTTCTACCGGCACCAGGCCGGACCCCATCACCCGGAACGACCGGCCCGCCTGGGGGCCGTCGAGCGGGGAGTGGTTGCCTCGGGCCTCGAGACCGAACGGGTGGAACCGCCGGAAGCCGATGATCACCTCCTGGGACTGGCCCATACTCCCGCTTACATCTCCGGTGTCCGTGACGTGATCGCGGCTGGAGGGGGCCGGTTCGATCCTGACACGGCGGCAGGTCCCGATTCGTGGGAAGCGGCTGTTCGCGCGGCGGGATCGGGACCGCAGGCGGTCCGGCTTCTTGAGGGAGAAACGGATTCCGTGGCCCTGTTGGCGGTGCGCCCCCCCGGTCACCATGCGCTTCGAGATCGGGCTATGGGATTCTGCCTGTTCAACAACGCCGCGATAACCGCCCGGTATCTCCAGGGCCGGGGGCGCCGGGTGGCGATCATCGATTGGGATGTGCATCACGGCAACGGAACGGATGCCGAGTTCGAACACGATCCCGATGTGTTCTATATCAGCGCCCATCAATGGCCCTACTACCCGGGCACAGGGGCTCTCGACCGGGTGGGTGCGGGACCGGGGAAGGGATACACCATCAATGCGGCGCTGCCTGCCGGGACGGGCGGCGATGTGTATAGGAGGCTCTTCCGGGAGATGGTGATCCCACGCCTGCGCCGATATGCCCCCGATTGGATTCTCGTGAGTTGCGGGTTCGACGCCCATCACCTGGACCCTTTGGCAGGTCTGCGATTGACTGAAGGCGACTACTACTTCATGGCTGAACAGTTGTTGGAAATCGTTGCCTCCAACCGGATCCTGGTCTTCCTTGAAGGCGGCTATGACTTGGATGCCATTGCGGGGTCCACCCAGGCAATGCTCCTGGGAATGGCTGGCAGGCCCTATGAGAGTTCGACTCCTGTCCAGATGTCGTCGGCCGGCGGCCACCGCGCACTGGAGAGACTGGTGGACATCCATGACCGGGTGTCGGGGTGAAGGGCCAAAACTCTGGGCAATTGCGGATCGATGCCTACCAACATTGAGCCGGTGATCCCTGAAAGATTGACGTGGTTGTTGGCCGCCGGGCAGATCCCCGGTCTGCTGGGCCGCCGCTTCGCGGAGTTCGGCCA
>JAPPKR010000121.1 GCA_028819835.1 bacterium
ACCTGGCTCCCGAGCGGGCCGACAGGAGGAGCGGGGGGCCGGCCACCCCACCCAGGCTGCGACCGGTCTGGTTCTCTATCTTGGCCAGCGCCGACTTCACTTCGCTCCAGAAGCCCGGTGGCATCCGCCCTTCCTCCAGGAAGTACCGGCAGGCGGCGGTGGTGATCACGAACCCGTGCGGGACCGCCAGCCCCATTTCCATCATCCGCGCCAGACCGGATCCCTTGCCTCCCAACAGGTCGCGATCCGCGGGATCGGCCTCCTCGAAACCAAATACGTATTTGTCCGGTTTGTCAGCCATTTTCAATCCGTTCCGCTTCGATACTAACTACGGATCAGTTCGCCACCGGAGCGAGTAGTTCTGAGATCATAGGAACGGAGGGAGTCTAGAATTGAGAGCGACAGACATCTGAGCAAACGGTGAGGAAGGTGTCCACCAACGGCCCCCTTCGTCTCCCTGAGGCCGGGCAAGGAGCAAGACATGGACAACGAGTTATGGAGATGGCTCTGGCTGGGTTTGGCCGCCCTGTTGGGAATCGGGGAGGTGCTCACCGCCGGATTCTTTCTGCTGCCGTTCGTCATCGGAGGGGGCGCCGCGGCGGTCCTATCCTGGCTGGGGTTGTCGCCATTGGCCCAATGGCTGGTGTTCTTCGGAGTTTCTCTCCTGTCATGGGCAGTCCTGCACCGCTACATCAAGACCCAGGACTCCGATGGACAACCGCAGGTCGGAGCCAACCGCTGGAAAGGCGCCACCGGACTGGTCCTGGAGGAGATCGACCAGGTGAGCGGGGACGGACTGGTCCGTATCTTCGGCGAGGAGTGGCGGGCCACCGTCGAAGCCGGAAAGGAGAACATCCCGACCGGTGACACCATAGAGGTGATCGGCGTGGAAGGAACCAAGCTGGTCGTGGTCCCCCGGTCTTGACAACGATCTGAACTAGGAAGGAAGTGACCTCGTGTTGGAGGATCTAGCCATATTTGGACTGTTCGGGGCAGTGGCCCTGGTACTGATCCTGTTTGCTGCCGCCGGACTGAAGGTGGTCCGGCCGTACGAAAAGGGACTGATCGAGCTTCTGGGCCGCTACCAGTACACGGTCGATTCAGGGCTCCGGTGGGTGATGCCCTTCGTCAAGCGGATTATCAAGGTGGACATGCGGGAGCAGGTGGTGGACGTTCCTCCCCAGGAGGTGATCACCAAGGACAACGTGGTGGTGACCGTGGACGCGGTCATCTACTACGAGGCCACCGACCCGGTCAAGCTGAAGTACAACGTGGGACGCTTCATCGTGGCGGTAACCAAACTCGCCCAGACCAACCTGAGGAACGTGGTCGGTGACCTGGACCTCGACGCGGCCCTCACCTCCCGGGAAGTGATCAACTCCAAACTGCGCCAGATTCTCGACGACGCCACCGACAAGTGGGGCACCCGGGTGGTGCGAGTGGAGATCCAACGGATCGAGCCTCCGGCCGACGTAACCCAGTCCATGCACCGCCAGATGAAAGCCGAGCGAGAGAGAAGAGCGGTCGTGACCGAAGCCGAAGGCGACAAGCGCTCCCGAATTTTGAAGGCTGAAGGGGTGCGGGAGAGCCAGATTCTGGAAGCCCAGGGTCAGGCCCAGGCCATCGAGACCGTGGCCGAGGCCGAACGGTTCAAATTGCTGACCGTGGCCGAAGGTGAGGCCCAGGCGATCGAGAAGGTGTTCGCCGCCATCCACCAGGGGGATCCCACTCCCGACCTGATCGCCATCCGCTACCTGGAGGCGCTGCAGGGGATCGCCGACGGGCAGGCCACCAAGGTGTTCCTCCCCCTCGACACCAGCGGGGTGCTGGGAAGCGTGGCGGCCATCGGAGAGCTGCTCAAGGACACAGGCAGCGACAAGCTGACTTCCCAGGGTAGGTAGCGAGGTAATCCGAACCCGATACCAGAAATACAGAAAGTAAAGGGTCGGGACCCGAGAGTCCCGACCCTTTCTCTAATTCTCCGCCCGCTTCCGGCAGAGAGGTCTTGTTACGTGGCGGCGGCTACGGCCTGCTGGAGAGCCCTCCGGGTCATCACCTTGGCCAGGTGGGCCTTGTACTCGACGGTCCCGAACAGATCGTCCAGCACTGTGACGCCCTCGAGGGCGCGCTCGGAGGCTTCTGCAATCGCCGCGTCGGAGCCATCGGTCCCGACCAGGGCTTCCACCACTCCTTCAGCCAGGGTGGGCTTGGCGCCTACCCCGGTGAGCGCAACCCGCGCGGAGGAGACGGCTCCGTCGGAGACGTCCAGCCAAACCGCCGCGCCTGCAACGGCGTAGTCGGTATGGCCGCCCCGTCGACCCAGCTTCTCGTATGCCGAGGCGCCGCCCTGCTTGGGGATGCGGATCTCGGTGAGAATCTCCCCCGGCTCCAGGGCCGTGGTGAGTGTGTCGACGAAGAAGTCGGAAGCCGCTATCTCGCGAACGCCGCCTGCCGAGGCCGCCACCATAGTGGCGCCCAGAGCGAGTGCGGCCGATGGTTGATCGGCGGCGATGTCGGCATGGGCGATCGA
>JAPPKR010000207.1 GCA_028819835.1 bacterium
AGAGCCGAGAGCAGAACCGGGGCGACGCGTCGTATCAGTGGGTCCACCTACCCGAGAGGCTACCCCATACTCGGCGGAGGTATTCTGTGCCGGGTGAAATACGGTGGCCGCGGTTCAAGCGATCTGACCTTGGCCGTGACCGCGGCTCGCCGGGCCGCCACGCTGTTGAGAGAGGCCTTGGGGAAGAGCGCCGAGGTCGAGTTCAAGGGAGAGGTGGACCCGGTTACCGAAGTGGACCGACGGGTGGAGGCCGAGATCCGGCGGATGCTCATTACGCACCGGCCCTCCGACGACATAGTGGGAGAGGAGGAGGGCGGAGTCCTGCCGCCGACAGGTCGGGCGTGGATAATCGATCCCCTGGATGGGACGGTGAACTTCATACACGGATTGGCGCCGGTGAGCGTCTCCGTGGCCCTCTGGGAAGATGGGGCTCCACTGGTTGGAGTGGTCATCGAAGCAATACACGGCGAGGAGTTCACCGCGGTCCGCGGAGAGGGAGCCTGGCTCGACTCGCAGCCGATATCGGTCAGCTCCCAAGCTGTCCTGACCCAGGCCCTGGTGGGAACCGGGTTTCCCTACGACCGGAGAGAGCGGTCCCACGAATATGCAGCATTGGTCGGGGCGGTGCTGGCGGAGTGCCAAGGAGTTCGGCGGCGGGGTTCGGCGGCGTTGGACCTCTGCTATGTGGCGGTGGGTCGATTCGACGCCTTTTGGGAGCAGGGACTGGCGGTCTGGGACATGGCGGCCGGGATTCTCATGGTCGAGGAGGCAGGGGGAAAGGTAACCGGCCTCGACGGAGGGAAGGTTCCCTTGGACGGATCCCTGGTGATAGCCACCAACGGGTCGGTTCATGACCAGTTTGGGAAAGTGCTGGCCAGAGCGGTCGGTTGAACGATACTTGGAGAGGTTATGGGCAATCACGCAGATGAGATATTCGACTACACGGCGATCACCGTTCCGGTCATAGAGGAGATCGCGTCGCGCGCCATTGACGAAGCGGAACGGTTGCGGTCGGAAGTGTTGGGCGCCGGCTCACCCCGGACCTACGGAAACACCCTGGCTCCGCTGGAAGCGGTGGAGGAGGTCCTTTCTCGGGCTTTTGGCGAGGCCGGATTCATGGGTTACGTGCACACCGACCCCGAAGTGAGGGTGGCGGGGCACGCCTGTTCGGAGAGAATCTCCAAGTGGCATACCGACATGACCTTCGACCCCGGGCTTTATCAAGCGGTGGAGGCGTTCCGGTCCACCGAGCAGGCCGGGACGCTCACCGGAGAGCGCGCCCGCTACCTCGAATTCGTGGGCCGTGACCTCAAGAAGGCGGGACACCACCTACCTGCCGACTCCCAGGCTCGCGTGAAAGAGTTGTCCGCCCGAATGATCGAGCTGGGGGTGGCCTTCGCCCAGAACATAGCCGAGTACGAAGATGCCTTGGAGGTGACCCGAGAGGACTTGGACGGCCTCCCGGATAGCTACATCGACTCGTTGCCCCGCGCGGCGGAGGAGGGAAAGCTCCGGGTGACGATGGCCTATCCCCACGTAGTCCCGTTCATGGAGAACGCCAGTCGAAGAGACCTGCGCCAACTCTTGGCGAAGAAGTTCAGCAATCGGGCGGTGGAGAGCAATCGGCCGATCCTCGAGGAGGCGATAGACATTCGGTTGGAGATCGCCACGCTGTTTGGCGAGCCCTCCTGGGCACACCACCGACTGTCCGAGCGGATGGCCAAGACTCCGGAGACGGTAGAGGGCTTCTATGACCTGTTGCTGGAACCGCTCCAGGAAGCGGGGCGCCGGGAGGTTGACCGCATAGCGGAGATATTGGGATCGGACGGTGAGCAAGGCCCTGTGCAGTCTTGGGATTGGAGGTACTACGACAATCGGATCCGCCGCACCGAGTACGGGGTTGACCAGATGGAAGTGGCTGGCTACTTCCCGCTTGACCGGGTGCTGGAGGGGATGCTGGATCTGACCGGAGAGATGTTCGGCGTGGAATACCAACGGGTGGAGGCGCCCGTGTGGCACGAGGATGTGATCACCTACGCGGTCTTCGACGAAGCGTCCGGTGAGCACATCTCCAACTTCCACATGGACCTCTTTCCCAGGGAGGGGAAGTTCAGCCACGCGGCCGCCTTCACCTTGGTGAAGGGGCGTCGCCGGGGGGACGGGTCCTATCAGAAACCCCGCTCGGCGATAGTTGCCAACTTCACACCGCCTTCTGAGGGAACCCCCGCACTTCTGCAGCACTCGGAAGTGCTGACCCTTTTCCATGAATTCGGCCACATACTCCATCAGGTCCTCACCCGCGCCGAATCCGGCCGTTTCTCCGGAACAAGCACGGAGTGGGACTTCGTGGAGGCGGCGAGCCAGATCATGGAGAACTGGACCTGGCGACCCGAGATTCTGGCCCGGTTCGCATTCCATCACCTGAGCGGTGAGCCTCTCCCCGAGGAACTCTTGGAAAAGCTGACCGCCGCCAAGCTGCTCAACATCGCCATCTCCAAGCTTCGCCAGGC
>JAPPKR010000152.1 GCA_028819835.1 bacterium
TGGAGCGGCGCGCCGTGGACCTGTACGTGGGGTTCTTCTCCGCCGGCCGCTGGGCTGTGCTGCAACAGGACAACCTGGTCGACCTGACCCTGGGACGAGCCTACGGGGGAGACCTGCTGGCCGAGGCCGACCAGGAGATCCGCGATCTGGAGGCCCTCGACCAGGACCGGGTGGAGAAGGAGGCCCGCCTGGAACGGGAGAGAGCCGTCGCAGCCGAGGAACTGGTTGTGCTGGAGGAGCACCGGGAACAGCAGTCGGCGGAGTTGTGGGAGGTGGAGCGTCTGCGCATCGAGGGACAATCGAGCGTAACGGCGGTGGAAGAACTCCTGGACGGGGTCCAACTGCAGATCCAGGCCTACCTGCAGGAGAAGGAAGGCCTACTGGACGACGCGGAGCGCCTGGGCAGAGAGATCGCCTACCGGAAGGTGCTCCTGACCCGAGCGCTCCGTCCGGGTAGTCTGGCCTGGCCGACGGACGGGCTGATCACCTCGGGGTTCGGCTGGAGGACCCATCCGATCCTCAATCGCAGGATCTTCCACAACGGCATCGACCTCGACTCCCCCCATGGCTCGCCGGTGCGGGCCGCCGGCGACGGGAGGGTCATCCTGGCCCAGTCGTGGAGCGGCTTCGGAAACACCGTGGTGATCCAGCACGGCGGGGATGTAACCTCCATCTACGGCCACCTATCCCGGTTCGGGACCTCGGTGGGACGAGAGGTCCGGGAGGGGAACGTGATCGGGTATATCGGCTGCACGGGGCTCTGCACCGGCCCGCACCTGCACTTCGAGGTACGGGAGGACGGCGCCCCCGTGAATCCCCTCAAATACCTGCAAGGATGAGACGCCATGGGCGTGAAACTGATTGCCACCAACCGCCGGGCAAGGTTCGACTACGACGTCCGGGAGACCTTCGAAGCCGGCCTGGTGCTGCTCGGATCGGAGGTGAAGAGCCTGCGGAACCACGGAGCCTCCATCGCCGAGTCATTCGCTCAGGTCAAGGCCGGCGAGGCCTGGGTGATGGGGATGCACATCGCCCCGTACTCCTTCGCCCGTGACGGAGGCCACGATCCCCTCAGGCCCAGGAAACTGCTCCTGCATCGCCGTGAGATAGAACGCATTTCATCCCGCGTCGCCGAGCGGGGCCTCACCCTGGTGCCGCTGCGACTGTATTTCAAGAAGGGCAAGGCCAAGATGGAGTTGGCGCTGGCCAAGGGACGCACCAAGGTGGACAAGCGACAGGTGATCCGCGAACGCGAGCAACGCCGGGAGATCGAGAGGGGGATCCGCCAGGTGGGCCGCCGCCTCGGGGGTTTCTAGCCTCGGTCAAACCGAAAACGCCACGGCGCCTGTCACACCGGGTTTGTATAGTGGAGCGGTACCGAGAAGACATGGGGGTGACTTGGATTCGACGTTGAGTAATCGCCGTGTCGGAAGCGAGCCGAGGTTTCCGGAACCTCGCAAAACAACCGGGTAAACAAAAACAAGTGCCAAACCACAAATGGCGCTGGCTGCCTGATAGATAGGTAGCCCGTCCTCTCCGGCGGGTTCCCGCCCCACCGGACAAGGGCGTCGCTAATGCGGGATGCCCCCGGCGGGACTCCGGGACCGCTGGGCCAAGCCAATCCCGGATGGGCCGGCGAGAAACAGCTGCCGTGATCTCACCGGCCGACAACCAACCGGCGGCTGCGCTCGGAGAATTCGACACGAAGAACTCGGCGGACCGGGGTTCGACTCCCCGCACCTCCACCCGATAGAAGACCCTTTACCCAGGTCAAAGGCTTGATAGCTGTTGTGGTTATCAGTTTCGTTACCGACTATTGTTATCCCGAACGAAGCACTACTGCAACAATCGAGCCTGCACACCGATTTCGGTGCGCTGCCTTCGATGGAACGGGAGAACGCCACCTGTCGGGGGTTCGGTCTGAGTCGTTACCTCTGGTCTTCTACCCAAACACGCGTTGATATTCGAGGCATGCAGCTTCCAGTGAGGAAGGGAACGGAGCGCGCAGTGTCCGTTCACGGCACATTTCGACGAGATTCTGTACGGCAGGTTCGCAGTCCCGTTGCCTTGGCAGGCGTGGATAATCGGAACGGTTCTCGTCTACCGTTTGGCCATCGAGATAGGCGATCCATGTCTCAATGTTCCATGTCGGTACGCAAATCATCACCCGCTCGCCGTTGTTGGGTGGGGACGTTCCCCGCTCCACACATGCTGTTTCCAGTGAGGAGATACGACCATGGCTGCCCTGTCGGTCGCCGTCGATCAATACGATCAAATACGCCTCTTCTTCGCCTTTTGAACGCAGGGCTTGCAATTCCCTTGGGAACCGGCTCCGTACGTAACTCTCGGCCGATCCCCTAACCATAGGTGCTCTTTCAATGCGAAGGTCACGGGTGTTCCAATGGGTTTTCCTTAGAAAGCGTCTGAGAAAGGCTTCGTGTTGACGATCTTCGCAGAGGACGACAACACGGACGTTGCGGCTCACTCCA
>JAPPKR010000194.1 GCA_028819835.1 bacterium
GTGGTCGTACGGTGGGTGCTGGTCGGGTTACCAAAATCACCAAATAACAAACAACTATTCGACGGACGCGAACGCAAACTATAAGAACCAAATAAGGAATAAGACCCGAAATACAAAACAGGAAAAGCAGTAGAAACATTTCATGGATGAATCTCATAAGATCCGCATAAAGCTAAAGGCTTATGACCACCAGAGCGTGGACGAGTCGGCGCGTAAGATCGCCGCTACGGTCACCCGTACCCAGGCAAAAATCAAGGGCCCTGTTCCATTGCCCACTGAGATTCATCGTTACTGCGTGATTCGAGGACCGCACGTGGACAAGGATTCCAGGGAGCACTTCGAGATGCGTATTCACAAACGTCTGATCGACATTCTCGACCCGACCGCCAAAACGGTGGACTCGCTGATGCGTCTCGATCTTCCCGCCGGAGTAGAAGTGGAGATAAAGCTGTGAACACCATTCTTGGCACCAAGCTGGGGATGAGCCAGATATTCAACGAGTCGGCCCAGGCTGTGCCGGTTACCGTGATCAAGGCGGGTCCCTGCCGGGTGGTCCAGATCAAGACCGCCCAAAAGGACGGCTACGAGGCTGTGCAACTGGCGTTGGAGACGGCCCGCAGCGCCAAAGTGGGAAGAGCCCTGGCCGGTCATTTCGCCAAGGCGGGCGTGGATCCATCCCCTCACCTGGTGGAGACTCCGGTGGAGGACTCCGGCCAGTTCGAGGCCGGTTCGACGATCGAAGTGGATGCGGTCTTCACCGAGGGTGTGCGGGCCGATGTCACCGGCGTCTCCAAGGGCAAGGGATTTCAGGGAGTGATGAAGCGACACAACTTCTCCGGTCAGTGCGCCAGTCACGGCAACCACAAAAAGCACCGGGCCGGCGGGGCGATCGGCGCCTGCGCCACCCCCTCCCGGGTATTCCGGGGAAAGGCCATGCCCGGCCGCATGGGCGCGCAGCGCACCACCGTCCTCAATCTCGAGGTGGTGAAGGTTCTTCCTGACGAAGGCCTCCTTCTTCTGAGGGGAGCTGTACCGGGTCCCAAGGGAGGTTTGGTCCTGGTAAGAAGGGCGGTGAAGGCCGGTGGCTGAGTTGACCGCTCCCCTGTATGACGCAGACGGAGTTCTCCAGGGAGAGACCCCTCTCGATCCCTCTGTGTTCGGGATTTCCCCCAACCTTCCGGTTCTGCACCAGGTGGTCACGGCCCAGATGGCCGGTAAGCGCTCGGGAAGCGCTTCCACCAAGACCCGGGCCCAGGTCAGGGGCGGGGGCCGCAAGCCCTGGCGGCAGAAGGGGATCGGAAGGGCCCGCCACGGCTCGATCCGTTCCCCCATGTGGCGAGGGGGAGGCGTGGCCCACGGCCCCAAGCCTCGTAGCTACCACCAGAGGACTCCGGCCAAGATGCGCCGGCTGGCGCTTGCGAGTGCTCTCTCGGCACGGGCCTCCGAAGGCGCCGTTCACACCGTGGTTCCCCTGGAGTGGGAGACGCCCCACACCAAGACGGCCGTCGACCTCCTGAGAGCGATCGGTTTGGAGGGCAAGACACTGGTGGTCGTCGAGCAGCGAGGCGGAACCGAGGAGCGGTCCTTCAGGAACCTCCCCGATGTTCGGATAGCCGAAGCCCGGTACGTCACTCCATACGACGTGCTGTGGTCCCGGAACCTGCTGTTCTGTGCGGGCACCTGTAGTGCGTACGGCTCTCCGGAACCGCTGGAGGCCAAGGCGTCATGAAGTATCCGCACGACGTGATCCTGGGACCGGTGGTCTCCGAGAAGTCTTTCGACCTCATCGAGTCCAACAACACCTACTCCTTCCTGGTGGATCCCCGGGCCAACAAGACAGAGATCCGCCAGTCGGTGGAAACCATCTTTGATGTAGAGGTGCTCTCGGTCAACACCTACAACCGGCGGGGAAAGCGCAAGCGCACCCGTCGCACCATGGGACGACGCAAAGACACCAAGCGGGCCCTGGTGAAACTGGCCGACGACCACTCCATCGATTTGTTCGGGGTGTAAGAGATGGCAGTAATAAAACGCAATCCCACTTCACCCGGTCGGCGTTTCCAGACCGTCTCCGATTTCTCTGAGATCACGCGCAGCCGTCCCGAGAAGTCCCTTTTGGCTCCCCGGCCTTCCAAGGCGGGGCGCAACAGCCATGGACGGATCACCTCCCGCCATCGGGGAGGAGGTCACAAGCGCCGTTATCGGGTCATCGACTTCCGGAGGACCAAGGACGGCGTGCCCGCCAAGGTGGCTGCGATCGAATACGACCCCAACCGCAACGCCCGGATCGCCCTGCTCCACTACGTGGACGGGGAGAAGAGGTACATTCTCGCCCCGGTGGGCGTTGGTGTGGGGGACCGGATCAGTTCCGGACCAAAGGCCGAGATTCGCCCGGGTAACGCCATGGCCCTCCGCAACATCCCGGCGGGAACCACCGTTCATGCGGTGGAGATCCGACCCGGTGGGGGCGCCAAAATCGCCC
>JAPPKR010000050.1 GCA_028819835.1 bacterium
CACCCGAAGTGTGGCCGGGTGGGAAGCAAATCGGCTTCCGCTTCGTACTATGCAATTAAGTGGCAGTATAACCCCTCTCCGACCAGCCCCCCAAGCCGATTCGGGTCAGATTCGGGTTATCTCGGACCGAAGGGCGTTTACCACCGCCCGCGCGGCTTGAGCGCCGGCGTTGGAACCCGGCTCGCTGCGAGCCACCGCCTGTTCCCAATCGGAGACCGCCAGCACCGCGTTGCCCACCGGCACCCCGGTCTCCACCTGGAGTTGGATGAGCCCTTGGACGGCGCCGTCCACCACCGACTGGAAATGATGGGTTTCTCCCCTGACAACCACCGCGGTGGCCACCACCGCCTGGCAGCCTGCCTGGATCAGCCGGCTGGCTCCCCACGGCAGTTCCCAAGCGCCGGCCACCTCCAGCCGAAGGATGTTCTCCGGCAGGATCCCCATCTCCTCCAGGGTCTCCCGGGCCCCCTCTCCCAATCGCTCCGAGACCGGGATGCCCTCCACCTTGTCGAACCGGGCCATGACCAACCCCACCGTGGGTTCTCTTCGCGACCAGGGCAGCATGATGAGCCATACGAGGCCGATCACGGAACTGGCGAGCACCCCCGCGCCGGCCAGCAGGAAGACCAGAAAGAAGCTCCACTCCAGGTCGTCCCTGAAATAGAGCAGGCCCACCAGTCCCACCACCGAGATGCCCATCCAGACGATCGTTATGGAAATCGCCACCCGGCGATAGAGCTCGAAGTTGGCGGACCTTCGATACTCGAAGTTCGCCAGCCGCTGATAGAAGGAGGGACTTCCGGGAAACACCCGCGAAAACTTTAGCAAGCCGCCAGCCAGCGGCCCCGGTTGCTATTAGCCCGAACCCTTCCAGGAATCTCCGAACCCCGGCCGCATGTAGCGCCCGCTGTCAATCCTGACGGGGCACTCGGCCCAGCATGTGGAACTCCGGGTTGGCCATCATGTGTCCCAGGTGCGCCAGTCGGTTGGACATGGCAAAGAAGGCGGTGATGGCCCCGATCTCCCAGATCTCGTCATCGGTGAAACCCTCCTGGTAGAGGGGCTGGTAATCGGCCTCCTCTATCTCTTCGGGGGTGCGGGCCAGCTTCACGGCGAACCGGAGCATGGCGAGTTGGCGCTCCGACACCGGGGCGGTCCGCCAGTTGGCGGCGATCTGATCGGCAAGGAGCGGATCCCCCGACCGGATGCGCAGGATCGCTCCGTGAGCCACGATGCAGTAGGGACACTGGTTGGCCGCGCTGGTGGCGACCACGATCATCTCCCGCTCAACCTTGGACAAGCCTTCTTCTGCCTCCATCAGTGCATCGTGGTAGGCGAAGAAGGCTCTCGCCTCGTCGGGGCGGTGCCCCAGCGCCAGCATCACGTTGGGAGTGAAACCCAGCTTGGAGTGGACGAATTCGGCCCGTTGGCGAAGGTCGTCGGGCAGGTCGGAGACGGCGGTCATCGGGAAACGGGGTGTCCTCGGCACAGCAGTCCCAACCTTGTCGTTATATCCTGCCTTCGCTATTCTACGCTCCCGTAAGCAACCCCAGGAAAGGTCCGATGACAACTCCAGCCGAGGTTTCGGCCCTCGCACAACAGTACGAATTCGTGGATTTTCGTTTCCCGGACCTACCGGGAAAGATGCACCACTTCACGATGCCATCCGAGCACCTCACCGAGGACGCCTTCGAGGAGGGATTCGGATTTGATGGATCTTCGATCAGGGGATTTCAGTCCATCGAAGAATCGGACATGCTCCTCATCCCCGATCCCACCACCGCCTACGCCGATCCCTTCTATGCTCGACCCACGCTCGCCATCCACTGTTTCATCAAGGATCCGATCAGCGGTGACTGGTACCACAAGGACCCGAGGCGGGTGGCCCGGAACGCGGAGGAGTATCTGCTCTCCACCGGCATAGCCGATGTCTCCTATTGGGGACCGGAGGCGGAATTCTTCATCTTCGACAAGGCTCGGTACTCCCAGGTGGGCCATCAAACCAACCTGTCTTTCTACGAGGTGGACTCCGGAGAGGCCGCCTGGAACTCGATGCAGGAGGGTGACAACCTCGGCCACCAGATGCGCCACAAGGAAGCGTATTTCCCGCTTTCTCCGAACGACACCCAACAGGACATCCGCTCGGACATGGTGGCCGAGATGATGAACGTCGGCATCCCGGTTGAGATCCACCACCACGAGGTGGGCACCGCCGGGCAGGCCGAGATCGACATCCGCTACGCGCCGCTGCTCCTGCAAGCCGATCGTCTGATGATGTACAAATACATCTGCAAGAACGTGGCTCTGCAGGCGGGAAAGACCGTGACTTTCATGCCGAAGCCGATCTTTTCCGACAACGGTTCGGGGATGCACACCCACCAGAGCCTCTGGAAGGACGGCGTGCCCCTGTTCTACGAGGAGGGCACCTACGCCAACCTCTCGGACATGGCTCGCT
>JAPPKR010000105.1 GCA_028819835.1 bacterium
AGGTCAGTGGTTCAATTCCACTAGGGCCCACCCTGTTTTCCTCCGGATCGCAAAAACGGCGCCCGGCTGAATAGATGTAAGCAAACAGGAGGGGTGTTCCAAAGGTATTCGGAGATGCGTCATGTCTGGAACTCTTCGCGAACCGGCATGTGTTTTCGCGAGTTCCGCACAGCAATCGACGGCGTGGCACAGGACCAGGTCCGCACAGGTTAGGGCGCCGTGTGAGTATGAGGAGACGCCAAATCCCCGGCCTTCAAGATGATCTTGAATACCTGGAATAAGCGGTTTGAAGATCTAGTCACGATGGTTTACGAGTGGTGTGTAATAGTTGTATCGAGATCGTTATTGTCCGTTGCCTGTAGTTTTGTATAGGTTTCAGAGTTCGTTTATAGTGGGAACTACGCGCAAGAAAAGGTAGAAAAGAAATGGACAAGCGGAGTAACTTATCTCCTGAAGTAAAACAAGCCAGAGCCGCCGCTCGCTCGGAAACCAGGGCCGTGAGGAAGTATCTGGAGGGCTTGCAGGCAACGTCAGCCCGTCGGGGGCGTCGTAAGTCTCCTCAGCAGGAACTTGAGGCAGTTCAACAGCAGTTGGATGTCGAGTCGGACCAGATTCAGAGGCTCGCTTTGATCCAACGGCGGATCGATGCTGAACGACGTTTGGCGGAATCTTCAGATCCCATCGACATCGAGGCGTTGGAGTCTGAGTTTGTCAAGGTAGCCAGGTCCTATTCGGATCGGAAGGGCATCTCCTACAAGGCGTGGCGGGAGATGGGAGTCGCCGCAGCGGTGCTGAGCAAGAGCGGAATTGCCCGCACTCGCGGCTAACCACTCCTTCCGGCTACCATTGCCGGTGTTGGAAGGGCGCTTAGCTCAGCGGGAGAGCGCTGCCTTCACACGGCAGAGGTCACTGGTTCGATCCCAGTAGCGCCCACGGCGAATAGTTAGTCAAAGGGCCCCACTCCGGAGTGGGTGGATAGGCGCAGGATCAGCCGCACCGGCATTTAAAGTAGTTGATCAATGTTGAACATACGCTGGGTGGACCTGCCAAGCGATTTGGCCGCATTGGAGGGTCTGGTCGCTCGAATCGAAGAGCATGACGGCCACCCTGCAATGGGGGAGCGCAAGTACTTTCATCTTGTAGATCCCCCTCCTCATGCCGATGCCTTCCCACCAGGCCTGGTAGCTGAGGATGAGGGCGGGGGGACCGTCGGGTACCTCGCCCTTCTGAAGGAGGACAGCCGGCTTTGGACGGTGGAGGCGGCCGTCAGGCCTGACTACCGCAGTGACGTCCACCTGTCGGGTCTGCTGGCGGAGGCCGGAAGAGCCGTGGGGACCCGGGGCGGAAGAGGCATTCGGCTGTGGGCATATATTCCCGAACTCACCAGGGCCGCCGAGACGGCCGGTTTCACGTTGGAACGGGAGCTTTACCACATGAGGGTGCCCCTCCCGCTCGGCGAACGGCCGCGCTTTCCCCCCGAGATCGCCATCAGGGGGTTCCGGGAGGGGGTTGACGAGCAGGCCTGGCTGGACGGGAACAACCGGGCTTTTGCAGGCCATCCGGAGAACGGCGACTGGGGAATCGCCGATCTGGATCGTCGTCGCCGCCGCCCCTGGTTCTCCTCCGAGGGTTTGCGCATGGCCTGGGACGGGGACGATCTGGCCGGGTTCTGCTGGACCAAGGTCCCATCGTCCCGGGCCGGAGAGATCTACGTGATAGCCGTCCTCCCCGGCTATCAGGGGAGAGGGCTCGGAAAGGCCCTGCTGTTGGAGGGGATCCGCCACATGCATGACGGCGACGGTGCTTTGGCCTGCGTTCTGTATGTGGACGCCGCCAACCTCCCGGCGGTGAACATGTACCGTTCCATGGGATTCCGTCATCACCACACCGACCGTTCCTACCTGGGCCAACTCAGAGCGGATGACCCCGAAGCCTCGTGATGTACCCTATCTGTCCAGTGAGGAGACACGATTGAAACTGCAGTTGGAACTGCCCGACGGCGGCGTGATCGAGAGCGAGCCGGGCGTCACCGGCTGGGAGGTGGCCCGGGGGATCGGCGCCGGCCTCGCCAGGGCGGCCGTGGCGGTGCAACTGGATGACGAGTTACTGGATCTGACCCGTCCCCTCCAGAAGTCGGGAAGAATTCGGATAATCACCGACCGGATGGAAGAGGGCAGAGAGGTCCTGCGACACTCAGCCGCCCATGTGCTGGCGCAGGCGGTATTGGATCTCTACCCGGGATCCACATTCGCCATCGGACCTGCCATCCAGGACGGCTTCTACTACGACTTCGGGATGGAACGACCCTTCGGCCCTGAGGACTTGTCGCGGTTGGAGGAGAGAATGGCCGAGCTGATCGCTGCCGACCAACCTTTCATACGCCGCTCGATGAGTCGGGAAGAGGCCCTTGAAGTGTTTCGCTCTCATCCCTTCAAAGTGGAGATAATCGAATCGG
>JAPPKR010000020.1 GCA_028819835.1 bacterium
GTGGTCGTACGGTGGGTGCTGGTCGGGTTACCAAAATCACCAAATAACAAACAACCAGAATCACCAAATAGAAAAGAAAGTATTAGGACCCAATGCCAAGCGACAAAAGACCTCCGATAAAGCTCGCATGTACCGAGTGCAAACGTCGCAATTACGTGACCACCCGGGGTAGGGCTAACCCGAGTGAAAAGGCGCAGCGGCGCAACCTGGTGAAGGGGCGATTGGTGCTCAGAAAGTACTGCCGGTGGTGCCGTATCCACACTTCCCACCGGGAGACCCGCTAAGGCGGGACACGCGCGCCATCGGGGGCGTAAAGGGACTTTGAATGGACGTCTCTGATCTGGAGGGAAAGGTCATCGGACCGACGCCGCTTCGGCTGTCGCCCGAGAGGATTCGATCCTACGTCGCGGCCACCGGCGACGATCCGGACCGCTGGGTACAGACCGCCCCTCCCGGGCTTGCCAGCGCCGCGCTCTTCGCAGTGGCTCCGGAACTGCTCTCCCATCCGGCGATGCGGGCCGAAGGAGGAGCGGCCGTCCATGGCGAGCAGATTTTCCGCTGGAACGCGCCGCTCCGGGCGGGAGAGGACTGGGCGGTGCGCGGCGACGTAAGACGAGTCCGTCACCGCCGGGGGGTCTGGTTTGTGGACTTCGCCATTCGCATGACGGGATCCGGCGGGGGACCGGTGGTTGAGGGAGAGTCGTCCTTTCTGATAGCCGGCGGTGAGCCTCCTGCACGGAGCGGGTCCGAGGAGCCCGAGCCCCCACCCGACCATCGGGCGGACAACCACCGGGCTGTCCCCGCCGGCCTCCCCGGAGAGGGCGAGGAGATCCCGGTCCTCCCGAAGTCGGCGAGCCGGGCAGACCTGATCCGCTACGCGGCCGCCACCAGGGACTGGAACCCCATCCACTGGGATCATGAGTCGGCGGTGGGAGCGGGACTTTCGGGTGTGGTGGTGCACGGTCTTGCCTGCGCCGCCTGGATGTGCCAGGGCGTTGCCAGGCTGGTTCCCGGCGCCTCGCCTCTCCGCCGGGCGCGGTTCCGCTTCCGAAGACCGCTGCGGCCCGGCGTCCCCGCCGAGGTGCGGGGCAGTCGTTCACAGGGGTTCGGCTTCTCGATGGGCCTCCAATCGGAGGGAAGGACCCTGATCACCGCAACCATGGAAGCCGTGGCGGGCTGAAGTCCCTCTCCGGCCGCTGGCTCCCTCCTCTCGGTACCCTGTAACCCCATGAACGCCTATCCGGTCAAAGGGGACGACGAACACCGGTTGGTGGACCTTGCCAGAGCGGGGAACCAGGCTGCGTTCTCAATACTGGCCGAGCGTCACCAGCACGAGGTGTTCACCTTGGCGATGCGTTTGGCGGGAGATCGCGATTTGGCGGCTGACATTTCCCAGGAGGCTTTGCTCCGGGCTTGGCGAGGGATCGGCAAGTTTCGGGGGGAAGCCAGGTTCTCCTCATGGCTGTACCGCATCACCGTCAACGTGGCGTGGAGCCAGTTGAGCCGCCGCAAGCGAACCCAGGAGTCGCCGTTGGACGTGGTGGAGAACATGGCGGCGCCGGTCTCCAGGTTCAGCCATCCCGAGTTGGCCCTCGAAGCGGCGAATCTGCGGGGGAGGCTCCGCCGGGCCCTGTTTGCGCTTCCCCAGCGTGCGCGGATGGTGGTGGTGCTCCGGGACGTGTACGGCTGGAGCCACGCTGAGATAGCCGAGGCGCTGGGAGTCTCGGTATCCGCCTCCAAGGTCCGGCTTCATCGCGCCCGAAAGCGGCTTCGCGCCATTCTGGAGAACTCCCCTTGAGGCTGATGCAGTCGACCGTCTGTTGGGCGTCCCGCCCCCTGGTCCGGTTCTTCGCCGTCGACCAGAAGGCCAAGGCGACCTTCCTGGCGCGCCACGCCGATCATTGCCTTCGGTGCCAGGCCGAGAGCGCCATCGAGGACCGGATTCATCGCGTGCTGGCCGGAATGCACGGGAACCTGATGCCCGCGCCCGCCGGGTTGATGCCGGCTGTGAGAGGGAGCCTGGACCTCCCGGAATCCTATGCCGAGGTCGAGCCGGCTCGCTCGGCCGAGAAGGTAGCGATCGCCGCAGCCGTGGTGGGAGTGGCCTCGGTGGTCGCCTGGACCGTAAGCCGCCGGGTCAGGGGCGGCGGCTGACCCTCTTTCGAGAGGGTGTCGGCTCGATAGTGGGTTTACTCCCGAGATCCGGCAGGGTATACTTCAAGCGAGGCTGACAAACCCCTTGAGGGGTGTAGCTCCAAATTGGCAGAGCGCCGGTCTCCAAAACCGGAGGTTGTGGGTTCGAGTCCCGCCACCCCTGCTAACCAGTCACGATCGTTCAAACCCAAAACCCGGAACGGCTTGAGCATGAACCGACAGATGCGTCGTCTCGTCGAGCGCGAGGAGCGGCGGCAGAAGAAACAATCCCAAGACAAGCGGCCGT
>JAPPKR010000072.1 GCA_028819835.1 bacterium
AAGCGGCGGTGATGGTCTCGATCAGGACCGTCGCCTTGACCGTCCCGATGGGAATCCCCAGACGCTCGGAGACATAACAGATCACGTCGTTCCACAGTCGGGCCTCGAGATGGGACTCCAGTTTTGGCAGGTAGAAGAACGGACCGGATCCGGCCTCCAGGGCCGCCCGTCCGCCGTGGAACATGTAGAGGGCGAAATCGAAGAGCGCGCCCGAGATTGGCAGGCCGCCCACCAGGAAGTGCTTCTCGGGAAGATGCCACCCTCGAGGTCGGACCAGAAGCGTGGCCGTCTCCTCTCGGAGCCGGTAGGACTTGCGGGGCGTGTCCAGTTGGAGGGTGCGAAGTTGCGCTCCCAACAGGTTGTGTTGTCCCTCCACGAGATTCTCCCAAGTGGGGGACGTGGCGTCCTCAAAGTCGGCCATGAACATCTTGGCCCCCGAGTTGAGGGCGTTGATCACCATTCGGGCATCCACGGGACCGGTGATCTCCACTCTGCGATCCGCCAGCGCCGGGGGCACTGGGTCCACTTTCCAGTCTCCTTCCCGGATCGGGCGGGTTTCCGCTAGAAAGTCGGGGAGCACCCCCCGGTCGAACTCTCTCTGCCGATCCACCCGCATTTCCATGAGATCCCGGCGACGGGAATCAAACTCACGGTGAAGATCCGCAAGGAGGGAAGCGGCTTCGGCGGTGAGGACTTCGGCGGAGTGGGGAGTGGCGTTCCCGGTTATCTGGTAATTCGTCATGATTTGGACTTAGGGTAGGAAAAGAGTCGGCTCACAAAGATTCGCGATTACGACATCCATGAAGCGACGGCTCAGAGCCCCGTCTATCACCCGGTGATCGAAGGAGAGCGAGAGTGGCATCATCGGCCTCACCACCACCATCCCGTCCTCGGCCACCGGGGCATCGGCTACCCTGCCCACAGCCAGGACGGCGGTGTTCCCGGGAGGGATGATGGGAGTGCCGAATCCTCCTCCCAGGGCGCCGATGTTGGTGACGGTGAAGGTCTGCCCGGTCAGTTCCTCCAAGCCAAGGGTGCGGGACTTCCCTCCCTCCGCCAGACGCCTGGTTGCCTCGGCGATCTGTGGGACCGACATCTCCCCGGCGTCGCGCAGCACCCCAACCAGCAGGCCGTCGGGGGCGTTGATGGCCAATCCGATGTGGTAACCCGAGTGAACCAGGAGGTAATCGCCCTCCAGGGTGGCGTTGAACTCGGGAAAGCGACGCAGGGCGGGGATCGTCGCCGCAATGATCAGGGCATCGAACGAGACATCGGTGCTGTGACTCTCCGACAGCGACCTTCGCGCCGCTACCAGTCGGGTGACGTCCACCTGATCGAATGCGGTGACATGGGGGATCTCCGACCAAGCCCTCGACATGTTGGCGACGATGGTCTTCTGCAACCTGGTGAGCGGTCGGCGGCGGACTCCACGGGTGGCGGACGCCGTTTCCGGCGGGGGACCGGCAACGGGGCCTGCTCCCCCGGCCGCGTTCAATACATCCTGCCGGGTTATCCGGCCGCCGGGACCCGAGCCCCGGACGTCCCCGAGGTCCACCCCATGCTGGCGGGCCAGACGGCGTACCACCGGCAAGGCCTGCACCGCCGGAGGCGCATGTTGGGAGGGAGGCTCCTTCGCGGCCGCCGTCACACGGGAACCCGAACCGTCCCCGGGGGCCGACGACCCGGAGGTTGGAGTGGGGGCCTCTTCGGGCGAGCCGATCACGGCCAGCACGGCTCCCACCGCCATCGTCTCCCCTTGCGCCGCGCCGTGCCGGAGCACGGTCCCCTCC
This sequence comes from bacterium, assembly GCA_028819835.1. The sequence continues at coordinate 1,791 of JAPPKR010000072.1, forward strand.
ACCGGAGAGGGGATGACCACCACTGCCTTGTCGGTCTCCACCTCCACCAGTGGATCGTCCCTGCCAACCTGCGCGCCCTCGTCCACCAGCCAACGCACCACCTCGGCCTCGGTCAGTCCGTCGCCAATGTCGGGAAGGAGAAACTCGGTCGCCACGGCCTCTGATTCTATCCGGCGACCCACCCTCGCCGACCGGCGGTTCCGGTCAGGCAGGCCTAGACGTGGACCCCCCTCAGGAGCTTGGCCAGAAGCGCCATACGGACCAGCATCCCGTTCTCCATCTGCTGGAAATACACAGAGCGAGGGTCGGCGTCCAACAACTCGTGGTCGGAGGGTCCCCCCATCTCGTGCTTGCGGGGAAGGGGATGCATCAGAATGGCGTCCGGCCGGGCCCGGCCCATGACGGCGGGCGTCATGATGAAGCCTTCCTTGACCTCTTCGTAGTCGCCTTGATCGGCGAACCGCTCCTCCTGGACCCGGGTCCAGTAGATCACGTCCGAGCGGCCCAGGACCTCCTCCAGGTCCGAAGTCTCCGAGACGGTTATGTCCGCTTCCTGGAGGCGCCGGACGATGGAGTCCGGCATGGTCAGGGAGGGGGGCGAGACGAAGTTGACCTTGGTCTGG
>JAPPKR010000140.1 GCA_028819835.1 bacterium
GCCGCCATGGGGGTGATGTCCATCTCGGGGTTCTTCACCCCCTCGGACATGGTCACCACGTCGGGGAAGTAGTAGCCGTTGAAGGTCCAGCCCCGGTACCCCATGTGGGCCAAGGCGTCGATGTGAGTGTGGGTCATCCCGTGTATCCGCGTGGAGAGACGGTCGGAGGAGGACTGGGTAAGGTCGCCCTCCTCGTATCCCCCCTCGTCGGCCTTGATGATCTCGTGCACCACGAACGGGTCCGTGTAACGCTGATGGGTCTCCTTGAGGTCGAGCGGCCGCGACAGGGGAAATGCCCTACCGCTCCGGACCGCCGCCGCGCCCCGGAGGGTCGAATCGGAGTCGAGCAGGTTGAGAGTGCCCAGATCGTTGGGCCAGCGGTTCCAGTTGCCGGAGTGCCCGGGCCACTGGTCAGAAGGCCATTCCTTCAATACGTCCATTGGGTTTGTCACCTCCTAGGGGGCAGCGGTGAGCGGCGTCCCCTCGAAAGACTCTCTCCGGGCGAAGCTCTCCACGGGGTTGCGGGTCAGCCGGGTGGCTCTCCACTCCGGATAGCCGACGGTCATGACGGCCGCCAGGCCGTAGCCGTCGGGGACCGACATGGTAGCCGCCCACTCCGCCTCGGCAGGGATCGCCAGCGCGGTGATCCGGGATCCCACTCCCCGGGCCGACAGGGCGAGTTGCAGATTCTGCACGAACGGGTAAATGGACCCGCCTCCCACGAAGCTCACCCGGTCCAGGTTGCGATCGGTGAGGGCGAACGACGCCAGTTCCGCCCACACGAACAGATGGACCGGCGCCTGGTGCATGTTGGCGTGGTAGTCGGTCCCCTCCTGGAGCTTGCGGGCCTGGTCGCCGGTTATCTCCTCGGGGGATGGGTACCACTTGGCGGTGTAGGCCCTCCACTCCCGGGAACTGATCTCGCTGACTCTCTTTCGGAGGTCGAGATCCCGCACCACCACCACCCGCCACGGCTGGCGGTTGCCGCCGCTGGGAGCGAACCGGGCGTCGTCCAGGGCGGCGTAGATCACCTCGTCGGGGACGTCATCGGGCAGATAGAGCCGGACTCCCGACATGGTGCGCATCACTTCGGACAACTCCACCGCAACTCCTCTCCGGTCCACTCGCTCATCTGAGTCCTATGAGCCTATCACCCCATTCTGTGGGCCTCGCCTGCCGACCTTCGTCGGTGTCACGGCTTGACAATCCTGAGGATTTGACAAAGCCAGATTATGCATATAGCATTTCGCCAATCCTTGTTGTCTAAAATGTGCGAGGTGATCATGTCATCCGGATTCCAGGTCGGCAGGCGCCGGCGGACCTTGCTGACGGCGTTGCTGACGGCGGGTTTGCTGGTCGGCGCCTGCGGCGGCGCAGACGACCCTCTCCTGATCTACTCGGGCCGGGGCGAGGAGTTGGTCGGACCGCTGATCGAGGAGTTCAGCGATTCGAGCGGCTTGGAAGTCGAGGTCAGGTACGCGGGCAGCACCGAACTGGCTTCAACCCTTCTCGAGGAAGGTTCCGGCACCGAGGCGGATGTGTTCCTCGCCCAGGATCCTGCGTCGCTGGGACTTGCCGCGCCGCTGATGGCGACCCTTCCCTCAGACGTCATTGAGGCGGTGCCCCCTCGGTTCCGGGACCGGGGCCATCGCTGGGTGGGTGTCTCAGGACGGATCCGGACCGTGATCTACGACCGGGACCAGGTCCAGGTGAGCGACCTGCCCGCCAGCATCGATGACCTGCTGGACCCGCGCTGGGCGGGCATGATCGGCGTGGCCCCCACCAACGGCTCCTTCCTGGCCTTCGTGGCGGCGATGATCCTCGACCGCGGTGAGGCCGCGACGTTGGAGTGGTTGAAGGAACTGGCAGCCCTGGATCCCCTGGACTACCCCAAGAACTCCCCGATCGTGGCGGCCGCCGACGCCGGAGAAGTGGGCCTGGGGCTCGTGAACCACTACTACCTGCTGCGCCTGCAGGCCGAGGGAGGCGGCAAGAGAGCCGCCAACCACTTCCTCTCCGCCGGCGACCCGGGAAGCCTGGTCATGCCATCGGGCGTGGGAGTGCTGTCGGGCTCCGAGCAATCGGAGGACGCCCACAGCTTCATCGAGTTCCTGCTCTCGGAGACCGCGCAGCGACACTTCGCCGAGCAGACCTACGAATACCCCCTGGCGGCCGGAGTCAGGCCGGCGGCGAGTCTCCCGCCCATCGACTCCATCCCGACGCCGGCCATAGACCTCTCCGACCTGCACACCGCGCTGGAGCGGGCCACCGACTTGGTCGCCGAAGCGGGACTCTTGTAATTTTCCACTGAGATGATGGGGGTAGCGCGCCCGGCACCGCGCCTCAGGGCGCTACCTCCCAACACTTGGTGGTGGGTGCTGGCCGGGGTGGTGATGCTACCGGCCGCCG